>JBHHWG010000025.1:0-36052 GCA_046756385.1 Sphingomonadales bacterium
GACCGGCGCCTCACCCCTGCTTTGCCCGACATGGTCCGCCCGGTCGCGCCCTTGATGGCTTTCGTCTCCTTCTCCATGCCCGAAGACAGCCTGAAAGCCATCCTTGAACAGGTTGATCGTGTCGGCGGAACCGTCCTGCTGCGCGGGCTGCTCAACAACAGCTTCAAGGACACCGCAACCGTAGTGGCCGGACTGGTGGAAGAAAACGGCGCCGGCTTTGGTGTCGATCCCAAGCTGTTCGCCAAATACGACATCACCGCCGTTCCCGCCTTCGTCGTCCCGGGCGGCGATGACTTCGACAAAATCAGCGGCAACCTCAGTCTGTCGGCGGCTCTGGAAGCCCTCGCCAACGAAGGCGGCAATCCACAAGCCGCCCGTCACCTCCTTGCAAAACTGCGGAAGGGCCAGCCATGAAACACGCCCTCGCCCTCCTCGCTCTGCTGTTGCCCGCACCAATCGCATTGGCCGCAAGCGCACTGGCGCAAACCGTCAACAGCCAGACCGTCCCCGGTTATCAAGGGACCAACCTTCCCGAAGGCGGTTACTCCCACGGCCAAATGTACGATGACGCCGAAGCCCGCGCCCTGTGGGGAGGCGGACAAGACGGCGAGGCTGCGCGCACCGTCACCGGCGGCTTTTCAACCCGTGCCGACGTGGTGATCGACGAGCGCGAAAACTGGATCGACAACGCTAAACAGGGCGAAAACAACCCCGAAGATTTCATCTCGATCATGGAAAACAATTACGGCGACTGCACGGGCGGAACAGTCACCGCCGGAAGCCCTGGACGAGCCTATGAATACGCCTGCCAGTCCCCCGCCACCAAAAGCCGTTACGCCTGCCACGCCGTGCTGTCTCCGTTTTGCTCAAACATCAGCCCGTCCTGCATGAGACTGGTCAGCGCCAACACCGGGATCATGCGATTTTCTTTCGATGGGTCGCGCTACATGTATATCGGCAACCGCACCCGGGATTCCATCCCGGATCGCCGCAATCCAACCCGGATCAACTACTACACCGCCGAGCTGACCTTCGAGGCCAACCGCAAGGACGTTAACCGTTTCAAGCTGGCGCGCATGGAGTACGAAGACTTCGTCGAAGTCACCTTCAACGGCGTTCCCGTCTTTACCGATCTCGACCAGGCGCAATACACCAAGGTAAAAACCTGTGGAGGCTGCCACGTCATCAACCGCCCGGTGTCGCGTGATCTCAACTTCGATCTGCGCCCTTACCTTCGCACCGGACTTAACACCTTCCGCGTCCGCCTGACCGCCGTCGCCCACGGCAACCTGTGGCTCAAGCTCGATACCGATAGCCGGTGCTGCAAGGCATGGTCGGACCGCTGGTCGGAGACGTGCCAATGAGTAAAACGGTAAAGATTTTATGCGGGCTCTGCCCGCGCCCGTTAAAGGCGTTCGCCTTTAAAATCCACTCTGTTTTCTCTCATGGGGTCAAGGGGATAAGTCCCCTTGCGGGTTTGGGCGGAGCTCATATCCTTCCTTTATTATTGCCTGCGGCGCTTTTTTTGTTTGGCGCAAGTGCACAGGCCGCCCCGGCCGGGTGTGTTGTCGTGTCCGATTTTTGCATGGTTGGAGCGGCGGAGCGCACCATTCAAGGCTTCAAGATCGAGCGGGATTGCTGGGAAAAGCAGATTGTTTATTCCTGCCCCAACGCCCGCCCCGGCGGGGCCTGTTCCGTTCTTTCCAATGATCCTGATTGCACCCAGATCGGCGCGGAATGTACCCAACGCGATTCAAGCGGCGTTTGCATCACCGAGGTCAATACCTTCCGCTGCTCCGCCCGCAAAAGCGGCACGGGAATATCGCTGGAAAACGTTACCGACGCAGCGCCGGATCGCGATGTTCGCACCCCGCTTCGCTGTGGCAGCAACCTCTATTGCCCGGATGGAATGTGCGACGATCTAAGTGAAGACGAAGCCAGCGCCGACTTTGGCAAGGCTGCTTCATGGATGGGGCTGCTCACCCAAATGGGCGAAGAAAAAGACCCCGACGCCGTTACCTTGTTTCGCGGGGAAGGTCAGAAGTGCGCCAAGTGGCCGCTTGGAGCCAAGAATTGTTGTTCCGAAAATGGCTGGTTGCTGGATTACTTTGGCTGTTCCGAAAGCGAGAAAGTTCTCGCCGAGCGTCGTCAGGAAAAGATGACACATTACATTGGCAGCTATTGCTCCACCGACTCATGGTTTGGCTGCATAACGCGCAAACAGAGCTATTGCTCATTTCGTTCAAAGTTTGCCCGCGTGTTCCAGGAACAAGCCCGCGCTCAATTGGGCATAGGCTGGGGTAGTCCTGAAAGCCCCATGTGCCGATCGCTCTCTATCGAAGAAATCCAGCGTGTAGATTTTAGCCGTGTCGATCTGTCAGAAATCTATGCCGATATGCTGGGCGATGCCAACGTGCCAAGTCCCGCCGCCGTTAACCAGCAAATCCAGTCGCGGATCGAAAACTACTACCGGAGCAACCAATGAAACGGATGCTCCTGTTGCTCGCTCTCATATCCTCCCCCGCTCTGGCGGCTGAAGACTGCAACACTCTGGGCTGGCACTTCTACTGTGACCCCGAGAAAGAAGAAGAGGCAGCGCCGGAGCCAAAACGACCGGTCGAGGTCCGGCCACCGGCTCCGGACGCCCGCGCACGGATCAAGGCCATTGGCGAGAAACTGGACAAGTTGAAGGCGACCGCCATTCTCAATCCGACACCTGAAAACCTGATCGCCTATATCCGGTTCCAGCGAGAGCAACTCGACCGCGCCTCTACCTTCTCCGATCAATGGCGGCGGGTGATCTGGCAAAACCCGGAGATTGATTACGACCTGATCCGCCCCACGGGATCGCTGGCCAAACGCACCTGGCTCGATGCCCGCAAGCAAAACGCCGCCATCACTCTGGCCAACCTCAACAGTCGTTACGGCATATTTTATTTCTTCAAGACGGCTCGGCATAACTGGCGAACACCTGCCCGCCCTCACCCTGTTCGATACGGCGACATCACAAGTCATCCCCGTCGGCTTCGGCGCAATGGCCGCCGATGAACTGGAACGCCGGATTTACACCATCACCCAATTGGAGGTCGGCCATGACTACTGATCCCATCACCCCCGACGAACTGGACAAAGACCCAACGGCCTCCTTCTGGCTCAAGCGCAACTGGCGTATCGCCTGTGAGCGCGATCCGCTCGACGCCACCCGAGACGCCGCCGCCCTGCTGCAACTGTGTCAGACACGGGAAGCCCGGATATTGGAGTGTGTCGATGGTGAGTGAGTTCTTCCGGGCTTTGCCAGTTTCTATAAGAATTCTGCGGGTTTCACCCGCACCCACCAAAGGCCATAGGCCTTTGGAAACCATGACTTTGGTTTTGTGCTTGCTGGCAACGCCAGTGCAAGCTGGCGAAGGCTTTGGTTTGATTTTTGTGTACCGGACCGATTGCGCGGCAAGCCGCGCGTTTTCCCGTTCAGTCAAAGCAGTGGCGGATCATTACGGCACGGCGGTTCTGCCCGTCTCGCAAGATAACGCGCGTTTTGCGGAATGGCCCGACACCATTCCAGACGTGGGGCAATCCGAAACCTTGAACATCACCCGCGTCCCCTTCCTCGCCCTGTTTGATCCTGCTTCCGGCGCGATAGCGCCCATAACAAACCGCTATCTCCCTCCAGCACAATTGGAGCAGCGCATAGCCCAAACCCTGGAGCAATTCCCATGACAATAAAATGGTTTCCAAAGGCTAATAGCCTTTGGCGGGCATGGGCGGCGCCCATACTGCTAACACTTACTTTAGCAAATCCCGCTCATGCAGGCGTCTCCGGGGCCATGCAGGATTTCTGGAACGGGGTTGGGGTGTCGAACTCGACCGGGCCTTCGGCTTTCGCGGGGCAATCGGCGGGGTATTACACGGGCGGCAATCTGTTTATGCGCACGCCGAGCCGCAACACCACGCTGGCGACGATCAACCTGCCGTCGCACCGTGCCGGATGTGGCGGGACTGGATTCAGGAGATCAACCAGTTCAACATCAATTCCTGCGAGACGGCGAAAGGGATTGTCGGCGGGCTATGGCCGAGGACTGAAACCGCCAGCCGGGTGATTTGCGAAGACCTTGGCAATTCCAGCGGCATTTTCACCGACCGGGCGGCGGCCCGTCATGGCTGTGGCTCGCAAGGACGCCGGCAAAGCACGCTCAACAGCGCCAGTGGCGCCATGCGCGACCAGATCCCCACCAACGTCAACATTGCCTGGATGGCGGCGAAGAAGAACCCGTTGTTCGCCAGTGATCGTGACCTGTCCGAACTGATCATGACGCTATCGGGAACGGTCGTCGTGCTGGCTCCGGCCAATGACGACGCCGCCCCCCGCTTCAAATACTACGGCCACAAGGCAGAAACCGACCAACTTATCGCCGCTCTTTTGCAAGGCGGCGTAGCTAAAATCAATCGCTGCAATGACCTGGACAGGTGCCTGAGTATCAACTCCAACGCCAATCTGAACGTCTCGACCATGCACGCCTTTTCCGAGCGGGTGCGCCGGGTGCTGGAAAGCATTCAGGGCAAGATCGACACCGACGGAAACCTGAACGCCGATGAACAGGCGTTGCTCAACTCCACCAACATTCCGATCTACAAAATCATCAACGTCATGACCGCGTATCAGGGCGGCCTGTCATCCCTGTCCCTGCCGCAATACTCGGACTTGATCGCGCTCGACATCCTCTATCGCTTCGCCAGCGACCTGATGAACGAGATCGAAAAAGGCGGCGCGGCCCTGACGCTGGCCGACGACCAGATTATCAAGGACTGGCGCGAAGGCTTGCAGTCAGCGCGTCGTGCCTTGCGGCAAAAGATGGCCGCTGTCTCCGGCAACTTCCAGAAATCCGTGTCCATCATCGAGTCCGCCCGCGTGCTGGAACAACACCTGATCGGCAACATGTCGGCCCACATGCGCGCCAATATCGGATGGGTGAACGGCAGTGAGTGAGGTCTGGCATGTATGAAGTCTTCACCCAGGGCGGCGGTACGTATCTGGTTGATATTTTCAACGCCGTGGCCGCGTTATCGAGCGGAAGCGCCTTTGCCAACGTCATTCGGATCACCGCGGCGTTTTCGTTGTTGTGGCTGATGTTCCAGACTGCCTTTGGCGGTTCGTGGATGACCAATGTTAAATGGTACATGGCGTTTCTCGCCATCTATCTGGTGCTGTTTACGCCCAAGGTCACGGTGCATGTGACGGACAGGCTGAACCCGGCTCTTGCCGGAGGAACCATCGACAATGTGCCTTACGGTTTGGCGGCATTTGCCTCCATGACCAGCGAGATCGGCGACGGCCTGACCCGCCTGAGCGAAGCCACCTTCAGCCTGCCCAATGACTTGCGCTACCAGGAAACGGGGATGCTGTTCGGAGCGCGTTTGCTCAAGGAAGCGACCAAGTGGCAAATCACCGACAGCCGCTATTCCGGCAACATGACCCGATTTGCACGACAATGTGTCTTCTATGGCATCCTGCTCGGACAGATTGACCTTGATGAACTCAAGAAAACAGACGACCTGTGGCGCTATATCGAAACCACAGCCGCCTCGCCCTTACGCCATTTTGAATATCGCAGCGCCGTCGCCGGGGGCGAACAGCGCGACATTGTTTCCTGTCAAGACGGGGTTGGTTATCTCGCCAGCCAGTGGCCGCAAGAGCTTAATCAGGCCAGCACCATATTCGGAACCCGCTTGTTCCCAGGCGTCCCGGCTGCAACCGTCAGGGCCGAGCTGCTTTCACGCCTGCCCATCGCCCACAATTATCTGATCGGCGCGTCCCGTGATGCGGGCGAGATCATGCAGCAACAAATGCTGATCAACGCCTTTGACAACGCCACCAAGGGCTGGGCCGAAGAACTGGGCAACGCCGCAGCACTTGATGGTTACATGCGCGCACGGGCCGATCTGCAAACGGAAGCCGTTTACAAGACCACCGGCCTTCAGGCGGAAAAGTGGGTGCCGATCCTCAAGATCGTGTTCGAGGCCTTGTATTACGGAGCCTTCCCCGTCGCCTTGATCATGATGCTCACGCCCATTGGCCTGACCGTGGTGCGCGGCTACTTCTCCGGCTTCGTCTGGCTGCAAAGCTGGGGACCGCTTTACGCCATCCTGCACCGGATCATGATGGGCGAAGCGGCGGAAAAAGCCACGTCCATATCGGGCGGTGACAGCATCGCAATGGTCACGCAACTGGGCATTCGCTCCATCATTCAGGACACCTCGGCAATGGCCGGGTATTTGTCCATGTCGGTGCCGTTCCTTGCCCTTGGCTTGATGTTTGGCGCAAGCCGTTTTGCCCATCTGGCGACCTCCATGCTGGCCCCGACACAAAGGGCGGCAGGAACGGCGGCCGAAGAAGGCACGTCGGGCAACATCAATCTGGCCAACACCAGCATGGACAACCACAGCTTCCACACCATGCGCGGCAATTCCATGCAAACCAACGCCCTGATCGACACGGGCATGGTCAGCAGCCGCATGGAGGATGGAGCCATGAACCATCGCACGGCGGACGGTGGCGAAAGTATTTTCAAAGACCGCGCCTTCTCCGATCCGGGCTTTAATGTCTCATGGGGGTCAAGGGTCAGCCAGGGCTTGCAGGAACGATCATCGGAAGCTCGATCTCACGCCGTCACCCAGGCCGAACGCGCGTCCGAAAGCATGGGCGCGTCTTTGGGCCACTCACTGGCGTTCAACAACACCTTGCAAAACAGCGAAGGCTTCAACAGGTCGGAAGGCATGGAGCAACGCCAGATTATCGCCAACTCGGCCTCGAACATCGAACAAGCCGCCGAACGCCTCAGCGAAACCACCGGCTGGAGCCAGCAGCAATCCTTGCGCATGTTGGGTCGCGCCGCCGTTGACCTTGGCACACCGCTTAAAGGCATTTTTGGTTCCGGTGTCAATCTTCAAGGTTCAGGGGAATGGGCCGCCAACGGCGCGTCCAAGGAAGACTGGGCGACTGTCAAGGGCATCGCCAGGGAATTTGGCGTTCGGGAGAGTTTTGAAAAGCTGGACGCAGCTTCTCAGAATCTTTCGTTCAGCGAAGGGCAAAGCCAGCTTCGCGACCAGCGTGATTCCATGAACGCCAGCCATTCGGAAGCTCAATCGGCGGAGAAAAGCCTTAACGAAAGCCTCAATCAAGTCCGCAGTTATGAAGAGGCATTGACCTCCTACAAGGAAGACAGCGGCAGCTTCAACGCCAACCTGAACCAGACCGCCCTTGAAATCGGGGCCGAACGGTACGGCGGCAATATGGCCGAGGCTTATCGCGCCGCCAAGGCCGATCCGCGTGTCGCCCAGGAATGGGCGGACGAAGCGGTTGATCGTTACCTCGACCGTCTCCCAATCGGCGACAAGACGCCGGGAAGCCTCATGGGCGATATCTACGGTTCTCGCGGCGCCGAAAACACCCTTCGCCACGACTTGAACCGGGAAGAACTGACAATGGCCAACAGCCAGCCCGGCAACCGGATCAACGAAACCCGAAGCGAAGTCACGAACCGAGGCCAAAACCTTGGCAACCAAATAACCAACGGGTCGGCAAAAGTCGGGAGTGAGGTTCAGTCTTCACGGACGACCACGGGGAAAACCGTCAGAGATCGAAGCGATGATTCTCTTATCGAAGGCGTCGCCACCGCAGGCATTGATACACCAGGGGAAGCTATTGATGAGGTCAAAAAATGGATGGGACGTGACGACAAAAAGCCGGAGCGGGATTAATGATTTTGCCCTTCTCTGCTTTCTTTCGCCACGGCTTGAGTAATTGCTTCCTCTCCCATTTCAAGAAGGGGGCCAGCGATTCTGTTTCCAAGCCAGATGCCACCGATGAAAGTAAGGAGCATAACTACAAATGTGAGTGGACCAATCAACGGAAGCAAACCGAAAAACTCGGCAACAAGCAGCACTACCAATCCGATAATCATGCGGTTCATTTTCTTGCGGGTTTTGATAACCAGTCCAGTCGTATTCATAACAGCTTTCCTTTCCTTGATCTGACTATAACACCCTTCCCTCTTTCGCCTCTAACTCTTTGGGGCGATTTATGAAAAACAGCCACTTCATACGCGGCGGACAGACCGCTCTGCATGAATACCGGATGTCCATTCAGGTTGTTAAGACGCTGGCCTGGATCGTCTCCGGCATCGCCGTGATGTTCATGGCGGGCAAGCTCATGCTGAACGTGAGTCTGCATGAAGCCTATCAATGGTTCGTCTGGCACTGGGCGCAGTTTTTGTATCTGGCATCGCTCAAGTACGATCAGGAAATCACCATCTACGATTACGACTGGATGCCCTACATCACTCACACCGGGGCGATTGTCGAACACGCGGGTATGATCGCCACCAAGGACAAGGTGAGCAGCCAGATATTCGCAGGCGGCGGCATCGGCTTGTTGATTGGGCTGTCCGTTGCCGTCATCGCCGCCGGGTATTTCCTGTGGCGCGGAGCCAGATTGCAAAAAAGCAAACACCTGCGCGGCTCCAAACTCCTGCCCGCGCCGGAGTTGGCCGCACAGGTCAGGGTGTTCAACAAAGCCCGCAAGGACAAATCCCCCTACGCTATCGCTGGCGTCCCCTTCCCTGTCGGCGCGCCGATGACCCATGTGATGATCTGCGGCACCACAGGTACGGGCAAAACCACCCTGTTCGCCGATCTGATTGAACAGATACGCACCAACGGTGATCGCGCCATCATCTATGACAAAATGGGCGGGTTTGTCGGGCGCTATTACGACCCCGCAAAAGACGTGATCTGCAATCCGTTCGATGCCCGCACACCAAAGTGGAGCGTGTTCTCCGAAGGCCGCAAGGCATCTGACTTTGAAATGATGGCCAAAGCCTTGATCCCCGAGCAAAAGGGCATGGTCGATCCGTTCTGGATTTTAGCGGCGCGCATCCTGTTTTCCAAGGTGGCGGACGGTTTGCGGATCGCGGGCAATCCCACCAATGAACAACTGGTCTCGCAACTCCTAAAAATCGACCTGACGGAAATGGCGGCGCTGCTCAAAAACACGGCGGCGCAGTCGATCATTGATGAACAAAGCCCCAAGACCGCCCTGTCCGTTCGCGCCGTAATGACCGCTTATCTCTCCTGCCTCGAACATCTGCCGGATGATCCAAAGGCCGAACCGTTTTCCATCCGTAACTGGATTGAGGACGATGAGCGCGACGGCTTCATGTTCCTGACCTCTCGCGGAGACATGCACGAAAGTATCAAGGGTTTAACCACTTGCTGGCTGGAAATCGCCGTCAACAGCTTGCTGTCGCTGGAACAAAGCCGGGACCGTAAAATCTGGATCATCCTTGATGAGGTTCCATCGCTTTACAACATCCCAAGCCTGCAACCCGGTATGGCCGAAAGTCGCCAGTTCGGCGGCTGCTTTGTGCTGGGTTTGCAAGTCTGGTCAGCCATGCGCGACATCTACGGCCAGAACGGGGCCGAAACCCTGTCCGGTCTGGCCCGCACAAGGCTGGTGCTTTCAACACCTGACAAGGCAACCGCTGACTGGTGCAGTCAGGCCCTTGGCAACGCGGAAAAGACCGAGCTTCAGGAAACCCTCTCTTACGGCGCACATGAGATGCGCGACGGCGTGTCGCTGGCGGCACGCAACGAACTGCGCCCCATCGTCCTGCCCACGGAGATTATGAGCCTGCCCGATCTGGACGGCTACATCCGCCTGCCCCAGGGTTTTCCGGTGTCGCGCTTCAACATCAAGCCCAACACAACGCCCATGATCGCCAAAGCCGTCGTTGATCGGCCTGTCCAGGACGTAAAATCAAAGAGCATCCCACCAGCCCCGAAGTCCAAACGCAAACCAACGGCAAAGAAAAAGCCGGAGCCAAAATCGGAACCTATGGCAGCACCAAAAGAGGAGACGAAACCATCAGATCCAAAACCCTATGCACCGCCTCCGCAGGATGCCCCGGTCGATCCTGACGAGGACATGGTTTACTAATGCTGTCCGTCTATCCGATCTCAACTCCGCAAGGCATGTCCACCTATTATGATTCCGACGGCTATTACGCCAAGGGAGATGAACAGGCGCAGCTTGCCAGCCAGTGGCACGGCAAGGGGGCGGCGAGCGCCGGATATTCCGGTCCCATTAAGCCCGAAGACTTTCAAAGCGTGCTTGATGGCAATACGCCGGACGGGCGGCGGCTCGGGCGCACTGTGGATGGCCAACGGAAACACCGCGCCGGGATCGATCTCACTTTCTCTGCGCCCAAAAGCGTCTCCATCATGGCTCTGGTCGCAGGCGACAACCGCCTGATCGAAGCCCATAACGACGCCGTTAAGGCGACGCTCAACCACATCGAGGAAAAGGTTCTTGAAACCCGCGTCTGGGACAGTGCGGCAAAGGCGCAGTTTAAGGAACGCAACCTTGAAATGATCGCCGGGATGTTCCGCCACGAAGTCAACCGCAATCAAGACCCGCACCTGCACACCCACGCGGTCGTTGCCAATATGACCCGCCCGGCTGACGGCAAATGGCGCTCCATCGAGGGGGCCAGCCTGCTCCACCACAAGATGGAGCTGGGCGCCATGTACCGGGCCGAACTGGCCATGAACATCCGCGAATTGGGCTATGAGATCGAGCGCACCCATATGGACGGGCGGTTCGACATCAAGGGCGTCTCCAAATCCATCATGGCGGCGTTTTCCACCCGCAGCGCCGAAATCCGCGAGGCTCTGGCCGGGTACGATTACCAGAACGCCAAAACCGCCGCCAACGCCACCTTGATGACTCGCGATCACAAGGTGACCGTGGACCGCGACATCCTGCACAAGGACTGGACGAAAAAAGGCGAACGGCTGGGGCTTAAAACCCGCATTCCCGACCAACCTGTTTTTGCAGATAAAGCCGAAGAGACCCGCCTTGCCGGAGAAGCCGTCGATTACGCCATCCGCCATCTGTCGGAACGCGCCAGCGTCTTCAACCTGTCTGACCTGCGCACCACGGCCAACGGATATGGCGTCGGCCAGTTCCGCCCCCAGACCCTCGATCAAGCCATTGCGTCCGACAAACGCCTGATTGCTTCCAGACACCGCGACCATGTGGGCCGTGAATACGTCACCACCCTTGATGCCATCAGGTGCGAGCGCGAAACCATCGCCACTATGCGAGAGGCGCAAAAGACCTCGCTGCCGTTCATGGAAACTTCGGAAATCAATAAAGGCTTAAAAGACACCTTCCTCAATCAAGGTCAGCAAAACGCTGTTCGCGCCATCCTTAACAGCCATGACCGGATCATGGGCATTCAGGGCTACGCCGGGGTCGGCAAGACCACCCTGCTCGCCGCCGCTCGCGAGTTGGCGGAAAAGAAGGGCTATGAGGTCATGGGACTCGCCCCTTCCGCCAGTGCCGCAAAAACCCTGCAAGCCGAAGCCGGAATTGAATCACGCACCTTGCAGAAGTTCCTCGGTCAGTATGACGGTTACGCTCACGGGCGCGGCAGTGAAGCAGGCAAAAAAGCCGTTCAGGAAGAGTTCAAAAACAAGATGATCGTGGTCGATGAAAGCTCGCTGGCCAGCACCAATCAAATTCGCGACCTGTTGCGCATTGTTAAAACCATTAAGCCCGATTTAAAAACATCGACAAGAACATCATCGAGGCCGACAAGCCGGAAAAAGATGAATCCGGCAAGCCTGAACCCGGTGCAATGGATCAGGCACTGGCTGAAGCCGCATTCAAGGCATGGAACACCATGCCAGAAGACAAGCGTGATGACACAGGCATTGCCGCCCCTACTCACGTTATTCGCCAAAGCATCAACGCTCTGGTGCGTGAACAACTGGAAAAAGAAGGCCGGATCGTCGGCCCGGAAAAAGAGATCAAGGCACTTAAGTCAGCTGGATACACCACGGCAGAAAAAAGCCGCGCCAAAAACTACTTCGAGGGCGATCAGGTCATATTCAACCGCGAAAGAAACGGCGTGAGCCAAGGCGAAGTGCTGTCCGTCGTAGCCAGCAATCCGGATGCCAACACCGTCGCCATGCTGCGCGAAAACGGCGAAACGGTGATCTACAAGCCGGGCGGACAGCGCGCGGCGCAAGCCGTGGACATCCTGCGCTCCGCCCCCATCGGCATACGCCAGGGCGACCTGATCCGCTTTACCCGCAACGATGAAAGCCTTGGGCTGGTCAACTCGGGCATGGCGGAAGTCGCCGACATCGACAAGCAGGGCAAGGTTACTCTTATCAAGGAAGATGGCGGCAAGCTGACCCTTGAAGGCGACGCCCCTGCGCTCCGGTTCATCGACCATGCCTGGGCCTCAACCGTTCATGCGTTTCAGGGGCGCACGGTCGATCACATCATTGGCGTGATGCACGCGAGCCACCCGCACCTGACCCATCAAAAAGCCTTCTACGTGGAAGTATCGCGCGCGCGTGAGAGCGCAACGTTGATCACCGATGACCGCCAAAAGCCGCATGGTTGGCCTGCGCGCGACACACGAAGACGCGGCATTGTTCACACAGGCCGCCGAATTAAGCGAAATGAGCACCAGTTCATGGATGCGCGAAAACCTGAAGAAAGTCGCCTTGAAGCAAGTTTACGGCAAGGACGATGGCGACGAGTTCCCCGCCACGGCGGGAGAGATCGCGCTGTTTCGCGCCGTGATGGTGATCCTGCAAACCGTCAGCGTCGGCACGCCAGAGGATACCAAGCGCCTCTACGCTGAAAAGGCCGCCCGCCAGATCAAGAAAATCAAATCCGGGGAGAAGGTTCCATGACGCCGCCCCTCCCCTTTTTTACCCGCAATTCTAGTCACTATGCATCCACCGGCTATTGGCTAGCTATTGGCCGCCTAGCCCATACCTAGCCACAACCTCGCCCCTAACTATTCAATAGGAAACCATTATGCCCGTAATAGCTTTTGCAAACTCAAAAGGCGGTGTCGGAAAATCCACCACCGCGCTCACCCTCGCTCAGGTCTTCGCCAAGGGCGGCGCACCCGTCACCCTGATCGACGCCGACCCCAACCAGCCCCTTGCCCGCTGGGCGAACAAAGACCCCGGCAATGTTCCCAAAGAACTGAAAATCCTGCCGGACATTACCGAGGAAACTATCGTGGACGCCATCGACACGGCGGCCGCCCGCGATCCGTTCGTGCTGGTCGATCTGGAAGGCTCGGCCAATCTGGCCGTATCCTACTCCATTGGCCGGGCCGATCTGGTGCTGATCCCCATGCGCGGCAGCCAGCTTGACGCCGATCAGGCCGCCCGCGTCATCAAGCTGATTGAACGCGAAAGCAAGGCCTATCGCCGCCAAATCCCGTTCGCCGTGGTGTTTACCTGCACGTCGCCGGCGTTACGGTCGCGCGATTTCAAGCATATTGAGGAACAGCTCAGCCAAAACGGCATCCCGATCCTGCCCGTTGAAATGGTCGAACGCGCTGCTTTCAGAGCCATGATCCAGCTTGGCGGCACGCTCTATGATCTGAGCCAAGCCGAGGTCAACAACCCGCAAGCCGCCATCCAGAATGCCGAAGCTCTGGCAAAGTCCGTGGTCGCCCTCATCAAGGAAGGAGCCCCGGCATGAGCACAAGAGGCAGAGGCGGACTGGACATCCACGGCCAAGGGACCAAGCCGGACGACGACAACCTTGATTTCAGCGGCTTCAAACCCCGCGCCCAATCCCAAAAACCATCCACCGAGCCCTCCAAACGCTCGGCGGAAGAAACTGGCTTCACGACCCGACACGCCCCGCCGCCTTCGCCAAAGATCGACGGTCGCAGTCTACGGTCCAGCAACCGAACCGCCCAACTCAACATCGCCGTCAGCCCACAAACCAAAGACCGCTTCTGGCGTCTCGCCCAAACAGCCGGAGTGCCGACGGGGGAGGATTTTTTGAACCGCTTGATGGACGGGTTTGGCGGCAATCACCACCACCAAAAGTAGACTGAAGTCAAAAAAACGGATAGTTTTCACCTATGGTAAAACTATCCGAGACCTCTCACGCCATTAACTGGCTATCCCAATTCAATTCGCAAGAGCAAACTCTGGCATCGGAACTGCTCGACGCCATTACCCTTGTTTCCCGAGACACGTTTGCTGACCAATTATGCGACCTTATCCGGAATGTTTCACAAACAATAGACGGCCCTGTTGGCCTGTATGTTGAGCGGGAAGTCAAAAAATGGAAACGGATGCCAAATCGGCTGTTTAAAGAGAGCAAAGGGAAAGTTAAGCGCGCGCAAGGCAACGGCCCAAAAATCATTACCCCCAAACAGGGCTACGACCAAGAAGTTGGGAGCGAAGGCACCATAAGCCAGCTCGTCACGGAATTGCAACGAAAGGACCGGAAAAAATTCTTCTTAAACCCCGGTCCCAAACAAATCAGAGACAACAAAATCAGAGCATTTGTTCTGGTGACCGATTTTATCGGCAGCGGCAAGCGCGCTGATGACTATCTGACATCCGCCTGGCGCGTCGCCTCGGTAAAAAGCTGGACTTCCCGGAACCACCTGTCATTCCATGTGGTGGCTTTTTCAGGCACTCAGCGTGGCATTAATAAGATCCGTTCCCATAAGTCCAAACCGCAAATTCACGAAGTTCTATCGTGTCCAACCATCGATTCCGCTTTTGATTATCAAAAGGCAGTTGACATCAAGGATCTTTGCAAAAAACACGACCCTGATAATAAACACGACGACGAGGCGTTGGGGTATGGCGGAACCGGTGGACTTATTGCGTTTTCACATGGCGCACCGAATAACCTGCCCAAAATTCTGCATAGAAAGAGCCGAAAATGGCGTCCATTGTTTACGGGACGATCAACGGCGGATGTTCGAGCCATTTTTGGTGAGCAACCAGATAACGACGACCTTGCCGCTCGCCTCAACAGGCTTAAGCAGCACGGCATAACGAAGAGCGGATGGCTGACACGTAAAACAACCGATGCTCGTTCTCTGATTTTGTTAATGGCTACCCTGAAATCCGCACCGAGGTTCGATGACGTTCTATCCCGGAAAACGGGATTAACAATCCCGGAAATAGGTTCATTTATCGACCAATTGAAGGAATGGAATTGGATTGACGCAAACAGACGGCTAACCGATGAGGGGTACAAACAGTTGCGGCACGCCCGAAAGCAAAGGAGGCCACAAAAAGAACTACCTCAACCAACAGAGACGCTTTACTATCCAAAGTCGCTGAGGATGCCACTATGAAGCATCTAGTTGAAGCCAACCCTTGTTGGTTGGGACCAGCGGGTTTCTTCGTGAAGCCCCGCGAACGGGGAGCCGAATACGGCTACCCTATGGAGCAGCTCTCGCTTGAGCGCAAGTTATCGAACGCTCCGTCACGATGCGCACGCCTGTCGGAGAAGCGCTCGATATCTTACCCCGGTGGGGTACAAAGTAGATGAACACATGGGATCCTCAGCACTTCCGCAAAGAAGGCCTATCGCGCGCTGTTCCTCCGGATATTCTTGATGCAGCAGAGGCCATCGCCTCAAATATCAAAGGGGCAAACAACCACCTTCCGCCGATATTTACGCTCCGGCACCTGACCCATTTAGCGTCCGTTGATTTTGGTTTTATAAGGAACGTGGTTGATCGAACGGAACATGATCCCTACGAAATCTTCAGAATCAGAAAAAAGGGGACAACCGCGTTCCGAGTAATCTGTATTCCTGACCCCAAATTGCTGGCGGCGCAAAGGTGGATCGCTCAAAATATATTACGCTATGCTCCCTCTCATTCCTCCAGCTACGCGTTCGCCCCCAAAAAAAAGATACGAGTTGCTGCGGCGCTCCATTGCGGATGCAAATGGCTCATCAAGATGGATGTTCGACGATTCTTCGAGTCTGTTTCTGAAATCGCGGCCTATAGGGTATTCAATGATCTAGGGTACGAGCCTTTAGTATCCTTCGAACTGGCGCGTATCTGCACGAGGCTTGGGCCGGAAACTCGCTCAAAATGGAAGCTACAATGGCGCGCGAGATACCGTGAGCACGAAATCGAACGTTACCGGAATAGTCGGATTGGCCATCTACCACAGGGCGCGCCAACAAGCCCCATGCTTTCAAATCTGGCGATGATTGAATTCGACCGTGCTATTTCCGAAATAGCCAGAAAGAACAGCCTAATCTATACCCGCTACGCAGACGACATTTGCCTTTCAAAGCACGACAAGAATTTTTCCAGGAAACGAGCATCAAAAATCATCGGCCAAGTCTCGGCAGAGATGGGAAAACACGGTCTCTCCCCAAACATAGCCAAAACCAAAGTTTCTCCACCCGGCGCAAGAAAAGTCGTTCTCGGGCTTTTGGTGGACGGAGATGAACCGAAGCTATCGAGGGAATTCAGAGCCAGACTTCGGCAACATTTGCACTATTTGACCCATCTGGGTTTCGGGCCTGCGGCACACGCCAAAAATCGAGGATTCACCTCAGTAGAAGGGATGCGGAACCACATCGAGGGCCTAATCGCATATGCCCATGACATTGACAACGACTTTGCCGCAAATTGCCGTGCAAAGCTCAATGAAGTCAGTTGGCCGTTTGAAAACAGTTGATTGACACTCTGACAAACTGTCAAACCGATGATACACAGTGTCGTGGAAAGCCGCATAAATTGGGCATTCCGTGTGTCAAACATTCCTCCATCAATAAAGACCCGGTAAAAACAGGCCCGAAACCCGTACAAACTCTGGACTTTCCGCTTTCAGCTACCCGTAGCGACAGGTGTGGTTATGTAACGGCTCAAGCCGTCACCCTAACAGCGAGAGGCGAAGCCTTGGGAAGCTGTCAGGGTCACAGAATGTCATGGCGTGAAAAATGGTCCCCGTGGGGGACTGGCAGGGGGACCAGGGCTGCGGCGTTTTCCCGCGAAAGGGATAGTCACCCGGAGGGCGAAGACGCGGTAACGTGGCTTCGTGACGAGCGGCACGCGAGGAGTATAGCCCGGTTCGTCGTCAGACGAATTCGCCCGAACTCGCCAACGAAAAGCCGAGACCTGACTGGCAAAAAAGAAGGCTCAAGATCTACAAAATCAAACTCCCGAATTTGAAGAAAAGCAGCCTCGCCAAACATTCAAAAAAATCCCTCCCCAAGGGTCCAGGGGCGCCGGGGAGCTATCCCCGGCCGGGGTGCCGGGGCAGTGCCCCGGTATTGGCGCAAGCCAAGGCGGATCGACTTCAACAAAAAAGCCAAAAGCCGATCAGGCTTTTGTCCGCAATAAAACCTCAGCAGGCGGGCATAAAAACAGCCCTGCCGGAGGATGCCGACAGGGCTAGGCTTTCAGTTTAGGCGTATTTCTTTGTGGGGATGCCGAGGCTTCGGGCTTTGTCCACCAGATTTTCGGTGATGCCGGTTCCGGGGAAGGCCAGAACGCCGATGGGCATAAGCTCCAGCATTGCGTCGTTGCGTTTGAAGCCTGCGCGGGATTTCCCATATTTGTTCCAGTCCGGTTTGAACACCACTTGATCGACCTTTTTGGCGGCGGCCCATTTGGCGGCGATCAGGTCCGTGCCTTTGGGCGCGCCGCCATGAACCAGAACCATGTCCGGGTGTTTTTTGTGGACCTTGTCCAGCGCCGTGAAAATCAATTCGTACTCATTGAAATCCATGCCTCCGGCGATGACCACCGTGGGGCCGCCGGGAGCTTGGGCGAGTGTCTTTTTGCGCTCGGTGGCGGCGAGGAAGTCCCGGCTGTCAAGCACGGCGGCGGTGATGTTTGAGGTGCTGGTGCGGGAACCTCGGCTCGGCATCCACGGCTGCCCGGTCTGAACCGAGAAGACCTCGGCGGCACGGTCGCGCATGGTTTCAAAATAGTCGCGAGCGAGCGATGTGGCTTTGGCGCGGATTTCCAGCTTCTCCAGTTCCACAGATTTGACCTCGCTTCCGTCCTGTTCGCGCATGGAGCGGCGGATTTCAAAGCCCAGTTGGTCGAACCCTTTGTCGAGGCGGTCGAGCTTGCGCGCAAAAACGTTGACCGTGTTCCACAGCAGGTCAGTCGCTTCGCTCTCCAGGCAAGTGTCGGTGAAGAGCTGGGCGAGAGCGTCAAACACGATTTCGAGGGTGGCGAAACTTTCGTCCTGTTCGGGCAGGGGCCGGGGGTCTACTTCGTCCGCCGGGGGCATTGCGCCGAAGAGTTCCATGCGATTCATAATGCCGTGGGTTGCGCTCTGTCCGGTCAGGTCGTCAAAAATATCGGGGGTGTCTGAATACATTGTCTTAGATCCTTTGTTGCTTTGAGCGGATGATCCCGCTCATGGGGCAACTCTCGCGGATCGGCAGGGGCATTCATCACCCCATTCTTCATGGGGCCGAAACGCAGTGGAGGACTGGCCGGGACAGCTTTTTTGTCTCGCGAGGAATGCGGCTTGCCCGCAGGGGAAAAAAGGTGGCGCGGACAGTTGATCTATGCCCCCCGATCCGCGATGCCCCACTCATGAGCGGGGTCGAACGATCGAAGCGGCAAGGGAGCGGATGTGTTCAAGCTCCCGGTATCTTTGACGGCCTGAGCGGACTCGCTGGCGGCGATATTATGAACGCCGGTTGCTCCGCCCAACCCCGGACGATGCGGGCGCTCGGCCCCTGCCCGAACAGGTGGGCCGCTGCCCGGTCGTGTTTGATGCTCTCGCCCGGCTCCTCGCTGCTTGCCAGCGGGGCGCCCTGTTTGATGCGAAAAAGGGGCGGCGTCTTCCAGCGCCACCGCCTGACGAAGGTTTGGGCATTTGGGCGATCCGCCGCTCCATGCGCGAACAGGACGGAATATGCAAAGCCGGAACCGGAGGAGCTGGAAATCCGCGCCAAAGCCACATCGCTCGCTCGCGACTATTTTGGAACCATGCGTGACCGTGCCGCTTCACCCAAGGTCAGACCGGACAGCCGTGGATGCCGTGCCTAGGCTCTGGTGCCAGCGCATGGCCGTCGCCTTGGTTGACTGCCGGGATTTCCTCGCGGCCCATGCCATACCTTCTCTCGCCAACCGACGACCCCACGGGGGTTATCGCCGGAGGCATTCTCCGATTCAAGGAACCGATTTTCACGGCGCTGGACAAGGTTCGCCTATGCCCGGCCTATTGGCGTCATAGGCGGCGCATAGGCTCGGACTATCGCCGCCCTTGCCGCTTGGTCGTTCAAGTGGTGTTCAAGCCGGAGCGCTGAAGCCAAAATCCCGCGCAGGCTTCAAACGCAATGGCGGGATGCCGATAACAACACCGTCGGCGTTCTGGCCTTCCCCGGAACCGGCATCATATGTTGAAAGACAAAGCCCGAAGCATCGGCGTCCCTTGGAGGACACAACCCGAAAAACAATCGCCGTCGGCATTCTCCGGCAGGACTTTTTTAGGTTCGACTGCATATCTGTCGATCGGCTTTGCTTTCACATGAGCCAGTGACATTCGCCTCAATACATGCGAAAAATATTTTACAGACACAAGCTCAGATGGTGGCGAGGTATGAACCAAAATATGCAATGGCTTAAGGACAAAGCTCCAGGCTTTGCTCAACTACCAGAAGATGACCTCTCGCAGATTAGAGACTTCACCCTTCTGTGGAGCCTGTTTGAAGCACGGATACTTGAATGCCAAGGAAGCACCAGAAAAATACGTGATACCGTTGGCGCTTGGCAGGAAGCCGAGACGCTAGACGCCGCTGCCTTCAGCACTGAATTAGCCTATTTCCGACAACGGTATTTTAGGGATGGCTGCTTCACCCAGTTCTTTAACGGATTGAAATTACGGAGAAATGATAACCACGATCTTGTGGAATCTGTAATTAGTGGGAATAGTAACACCCCTCAGGATTGCGTAACGGTAATTCTCATCATCGTTCTAAGATTCCGGAACAACTTGTTTCACGGGATCAAATGGCAGTACAAATTAGCTGATCAGCATGATAATTTCGCGCACGCTAACAGCATTCTCAAAAACATTCTTGAACGGCATGGAGCGCTTACGGCGGAGTGATCCACGGGTCGAGCCGAAAGCTCAAGCACTCAGCCATGAACCAACCGGCCACGGTCATAGTGTGACGATCTCACCAATTGCACACAGCATTCCAGTAGTCGTCTTCCAGACGGTCGCGTTCAGCGATCAGGCTGGCGCGATTGCGCAAAAGCGCCTGTAAGGCGCCGCGCAGAGCCGAACGGATCGGCTTGTGCTTTTCAATACCGGGGCAAGCCTCGTGGATTGAGCCGCACAGGACCATGATTTCCGCGCGAACATTCTTCAACTCTTCGCCAATGCTCTCGATCCGCAGGTTTGCGGCTTCCTTCGCCTCAAATTCGCGGGCGTCTTCCGCCGCTCGTTCGGCGAGGCGCTCGGCCTCCCGGGCCGCGCCGATCAGGTCGTCGTCCCAGACCTCGGAGAGGTCGAGGACGAAGCCGTCGTTCATGCTTTCGACATAACCGGCGACGAACCGCTCTTGCCCGCGCTCAGCGGGCAGGCGGAAGATAACGCCGCGAAAAGTTTCCTCCTGATAATTGTCCGCGTACCAACCGGTATGGTGAAGCCGCAGATGCTCATCAGACCAACCGACACGGCGAAAGCCGATGTCGAGTTCGGATTGAAAAAATCGCCGTGCTGCCCGTTCAGGGTCGCCCCTTTTCACAGAACAAGCGTTTATGGGGTAATGGCGCACCGTCAAAGGGTGAAAACCCTGACGATAGACCTGGCGCATGTCGCAATAATGCGGATAGCGCGCCGCCAGAGCCTTCAGGCTCGCAAGGCGGTCGCGTGCTGTTTTGCCCAGCAAAGGAATAATTCTGATGCTCATGCGATCCCAGATCGGCAGGAGCAAGCCGGTCACCAGATAGAACGAAGATGTCTGGAACTCCGGCAGGGTCGCCAGTTCCGCTTCCCACGCTTCCTTGAAGCGGTAAAGGGCCACCTCCTCCCATTTCGAGGCCGCCAGTTCGACCTTGGTCATACTGTCCGAGTTCAGCGGACGGATCAGGCGAACGCAAGGCTGCACCGCGCCTTCCTCGGTCATGCGGCTCAAGGACGGAACCTGCAATGCCGCCCGACCGGATTGGGTATTGACCAGAAACTTGGCATCATCCGAATGCTGCGCCACCACGTCCTGAAACGACAAGGGCGTCAGCTTGTCCTTGCGGGTGATCTTCAAGGTGCTGGTCTTGGCCCCGGTGCGGCCATGGGTGAACACTTCACGCGCATCCGCCACGGTGAAGCTGTGCGCTTGCAGGGTCTCAACCCCAACGTCCAGCCCGCCACTCGCGCGCATGCCTTCCAGAATTTGCTCCAATATGGATTCAAAGGTATCGAAGATACTGTTCTGGCGGGCGATGGTCAGGGCCAGAACCCGGTTGAGAAACTTGCTCATGGGCGGCAGCTCCTCGCGCACAGAACCGTCGCCGTCGAGCAGGCTCAGGCCGGTTTGCTCCTGAAAACTCTCCAGCGAGCAGTTTTCGACCTCGCCGCGCACGATCTGGCGATAAAGCTGGCGAAGCGCCGCACGGGCATAGGGGCTTTCCAGATTGTCCTCGGAGCGGAACATGCCCTGCCCGCCCGTCTGGCGCTGGCCCTTGGTGATCGCGCCCAGGGTATCCAGCCGCCGGGCGATGGTCGAGAGAAACCGCTTTTCGCCCTTAACATCGGTGGCGACCGGGCGGAACAGCGGCGCACAGGATTGGTTGGTGCGGTTGGAACGGCCCAGCCCCTGAATGGCGTTGTCGGCCCGCCAGCCCGGCTCCAGCAGGTAATGCACCCTGCGGCGTGAGTTCTTTGCGTCTTTGTCGGCATGGTACGAACGCCCGGTGCCGCCAGCGTCGGAAAATATCAGGATGCGCTTTTCGTCATCCATATAGGCTTGCGCATCCGACAGGTTGCTGGAGCCGGGGCGTTTTTGCACCTTCACAGCGCCATCTTCTTTAATCAAACGAAGTTTGCGGCCCGTGACTTCGGACACGGCATCGACGCCGAAGTGGTGCAGGATTTGATCCAGCGCGGTCGGCACGGCGGGCAACCCGGCCAGATGCTCGATCATGGCGTCGCGCTTGGCCTCGGCGGCGCGATTTATGACCGGGTTGCCCTCGCCATCGAACATGGGGCGCGAGCATTCGTTCCCGTCCTCGTCGGTGTAAACCTCGAACAACTGGGTCGGGAACGAGTTCGCCAAATAATCCAGCACATATTCGCGCGGCGTGATATCGACGTTCAAGTCCTGCCATTCGCTGGCCGGAACCTCGGCGAGCCTGCGTTCCAGCAAGGCTTCGCCGGTGGAGACCAGTTGCACGATCACCGCGTCGCCGCGCTCGATATCGGCCTCAATCGCCTTGATCAGCGAGGGGCATTTCATGGCGGTCAGCATGTGGTTGAAGAACCGCTGCTTGGAGCTTTCAAACGCTGATAGGGCGGCGGACTTGGCGTTCTTGTTCAGCGTCCCGCCCTCGCCGGAAATGTTCAGCCCCTCAAGGGCACCTTGCAGATTGTTGTGAATGACGTGATAGGCTTCGGCGAAGCTGTCATAGATCTCAATCTGCTCCGGCGTCAGCGCGTGTTCGAGGATATCAACCTCCACCCCGTCATAGCTAAGTGAGCGCGCCGTGTAGAGCCCCATCGCCTTGAGGTCGCGCGAGATCACCTCCATCGCCGCCACCCCGCCCGCGTCCATCGCCTGCACGAAGCTGGCCCGGGTGTTGAACGCCGTGTCCTCGCCCCACAGGCCAAGCCGTTCGGCATAGGCCAGATTGCTCACATCCGTGGCTCCGGTCGCCGAGATGTAGCAAACCCGCGCCATCGGCAAGGCCCGTTGCAAGCGCAATCCCGCCTGCCCCTGCTTCGATGCGGTCTTGACGCCGCGATCCCCTTTTGATGATGTGGCGTTGGCTAGGGCGTGGGATTCATCGAACATCAGCGGACCGTCGAAGTCCGGCCCCAGCCATTCAACGATTTGCTCCAGACGGGATTTCTTGCCTTGACGCGCGGCGGAGCGCAGCGTGCCGTAAGTCAGGAACAAAATGCCGTCGGTCATCTGAATCGGCTGCCCCTGCTTGAAGCTGGACAAAGGGACCACCTGCTTCGGATCGCCGCCAAGGGCCGCCCAATCGCGGCGGGCGTCTTCGAGCAACTTATCGTTCTTGCTCACCCACAAGGCGCGCTTACGGCCCTTGAGACGGTTATCCAGAATGATCCCGGCCACCTGACGGCCTTTGCCGCAGCCCGTGCCATCACCGAGGAAGCAGCCCTGCCGGAACTGCACCGAGCGGATCAGGTTTTCTCCTCCAGCTTCCATCTCGCTTTCGCCAGCTAGGTCGTGGTGCTGATTGACCGCCCATTCGCCGGGAAGAAGGTTGCTGTGCGCCTCGCCCGCGTAAATGACGCTTTCAAGCTGGGCGTCCGACAACACGCCATCGGCAATCAGACGCTTGGGAAGATCGGGCACATAAGTCGGCTTGGGCGGAGCCACCGAAGTCATCGCCGCCGACTGCACCAGAGACGTAGGATGGCCAACCGCGCCCTCGATCCGAACCGACTGCGGCGCGTAGGTCTCATACAAACAGTCTTGCAGTTCCTCATTGGGCGCCTGCCAGTCCAGCGTTTCAAATGCCAACGGCAGAGCATCAGTAATGTCGATGGGCTTGGATTTCTCAACAGCGGGCGCGGGCGTGGCTTTAACTGCCGGAGCTTTAACAGTCTTGATCTCGGCAATCTTGCCTTCAACCGGTAACCGATCCGGCACGAAGCGTTCCACCAGGCGCAGCAAGTCCGCCGTGCTGTTGACCAGTTCCGGCACATAGCCTGAAAAGTCCCTCGGATCGTCCGCCGGGCGTTTGTCGATCACGGTCAGGCGGGTTTCGAAGCTGGTCCCATGCTTGGCGTAGATTTTGCCCGCCAGAGGGGCCGAGAACACCACACGGCCGATCCCCTGAAGCCGCACAAACGCCTCGCGCCATTTGGGGCTGTCGGGCGCGAAGTTCCGCCCGGTGATCGCCACCAGCCGCCCGCCTTCCGCCAGACGATTGAGGGCAGAAAACACATGCCGCCCGGCCACCGACGGGCTGGTTTTGGTCATGGTCGGCGATGTGGAAAACGGCGGGTTCATCAACACCACGGACGGCAGGAACCCGCGCGGCAACAGGTCGTCAATGTATTCGGCGTTGTGATCGGAAATCGTCACGCCGGAGAATGTCTGCTTCAACAAGGCGCGGCGTTTGGGTTCAAGCTCGTTAATCCGCAGGCCAGCCGTTCCAGCTTCGGCAAACAATGCCAGCAGCCCGGTGCCAGCAGAGGGTTCCAGCGCCACATCATCACCCCCAAGCCCGGCGGCCTGACCCACGACGAACCCCAGCGGCAACGGTGTTGAAAACTGTTGCCAGCGTTGCGAAACATCCGAACGTCGGGTCTGTGTGGCCATCAGCGACTGGAGTTTCTCCAGCGTCGCCAGCGGCTCACGCCGGGCCAGGGCCTCACGATACTTGCGAACGAACATCAGGCCCGCCAGTTCCTGAGCCTCGTAAACATCCTTCCAATTCCATGCGCCCTCAGAGTCCGATCCGCCAAACGCCTCGATCATAACCGAGCGCAAGGTCCTGGCTTCCAAAGCGCAGCCCTGACACAGCACCGTCAACAAGTTTTCCGCAGCCAAAATGAGCCGCGATGCGCGTTGCTGATACGTGTCCGACTGGCAAACTTCCGGCCTATGCGAAAACAAATCGCCGTCCAGAACGGACGGCGGCGGGGATAAAGTGGGTGATGCAAGGGGGGTGGTTTGAGTTTGTATCATGGGGAACCTCCGTTGGTTATCGCCAGCGGCTCTCCTCGCCCCCGGCTCGTTCCCCAAAACCTTTCCGGCCTCTAACTCTCGCCACGCCAAGTCATTTTGAAAATTCCTTATTTGCATGGCTAAAAACCACCTAATTTAGAAATTATCAAATCACCACTTGCTTACATTTTAAAAATGTGTGATTTTCATGGTTATGAGCCATGAAAGACAGCCACGATTAAAACCCCTTCTCGACAAGGTGCCGCCAGGTTTTCTGGTGGATACCCGCTGGCTCAAGGCCCAAGGCATTGACGCCAAGTCGATCCACGACTACGTGGCGCGGGGGTGGCTGGAACGGATCATACGCGGCGTTTATCGCCGCCCTCTCCCGGAAAGCGTGCAGGCGCCGACGGCTGTCCCGTGGGACAGCGTCCTGCTTTCTCTCCAGCGAATCATGGAGTACGACGTGCACCTGGGCGGCCTGAGCGCGCTCGATCTGGCGGGTTATGCGCATTACCTGCATCTTGGCGGCGCACCGCGCATCCACCTCTACGGCGATGCACCCTCGTGGCTAAAGCGCCTGCCGAGCGACGCAAAGATAGTTATGCACCGGCGAACCCTGTTCGGCGATGACCGGACCGGGATCACGGATGCCGACCGGGATGCCCATGAAAGCAACCAGAGCGTAAATGTGTGGCGCTGGCCTTTGAAGGCATCAACCCCGGAACAGGCTGTTCTCGAAGCCCTCGACGAATTGAGCGAGGGTGCCGATTTCGAAAATCTGGATAAAATTTTCGAAAGCCTGACCCCCCTGCGCCCCAAGCAACTGATGGCATTGCTAACGGGCTGCCGGAGCGTAAAGGTCCGACGCTTGTTTTTTGTCTTCGCGGATCGCCACAAGCACGCCTGGCGCAAGCATCTGGATGTCGATCAGATCCATCTCGGTTCCGGGCCTCGGGCGCTCATTAAAGGCGGCAAGCTCCATCCCACCTATCGCATCTATGTTCCGGCAAGTTTTGTCCCGGAGAACGCAACAGGGGAATGGGCCGATGAATGAGCGTTATGTGGAGCAGGTTCGGCTTCTATTGAGCGTGTTGCCGGACATCGCCCCGGAGAACGTGTTCGCCCTGAAGGGCGGCACGGCCATCAATCTGTTCTATCGGGATATGCCGCGCCTGTCCGTGGACATCGACCTCACCTATATGCCGGTTGACGACCGTGAAACCTCACTAAAAGATATCGACGAAACCCTTGAGCGAATCATGGCCCGTATCACCCGGCGCAATCCTGCGGTTCAGGCCCAGCGCATCGCTGGCGGCGGCAACAACGATACCCGCATCATGCTCAGCGACGGACGAGCGCGCATCAAGATCGAGACATCCCCGGTGACACGCGGCGCGGTTTATTTGCCCACATTAATGATGGCGTCGGACGCGGTGACGGAGCAATTCGGTTTTGCGGAAATGAACGTGGTCGCCTTTGAGGACCTTTACGGCGGTAAACTTCACGCCGCCCTTGACCGCCACCACCCGCGCGATCTGTATGATGTAAAGCTGCTCTATGAGAATGAAGGCCTCACCGACGACTTGTTCCGCGTTTTCATGGTCTACGTGGCAAGTTCCGGCCGCCCCATGCATGAACTGCTGTCACCAATGGCGCCATTCAATGACGCCCTTTATGACAGTGAATTCGTCGGCATGACGAAAGAAGCCGTTTCCAAGGAAGATCTGCTGGAAACACGCGAGCAATTGCATGCGAACATCCGGAGCAGATTGACCGGCGACATCGCCGCCTTTCTGTTGACCCTTCACGACGCGACGCCAGATTTCGGATTGATTGGCCTGCCGGAAGCTACAAACCTGCCCGCCATCCGTTGGAAACTCATGAATCTGGAACGGCTGAAGCGAGAGAACCCTTCCAAGCACGCCGAACAACGCGAGGCGCTTGAGAAGCTGTTCAGGTAAACAGCAAAAACAAAAACCGCCCACGGCGTTAGCCGGGGCGGTTTGGGTTGATGAAATGGATTGCTGACCGTCAGGCGGCCTCTGGCAAATCCATGTTGAAGTAGAGCGACTTGGTTTTGGCGTCGAACCCGGCGGGTTTGCGGCCTTGGGTGATGCGGATGCTGGCTTGGCAGCCTTTGCCGTGTTCGGTGGCGAAGGTTTTGGCTTCGGCGAGGGCTTCGTCCGTGGTAGCGGCCTGAAACTGCTTTTTCGGCAGGTCCTGCCCAAAATCGAATGACGTGACAAAGAAACCCCGCTCCAGTTTTGCCGGATACAGGGTGACGGTGAAGCTACGAAGTTTTTTAGCCATGATTTTGGCCTCCGGTTTCAGGAAGATGATCGACGACGTGGCCCGCTTTGGTAGCGGCGGCGGCGTAGGCGGACATGGGGGCGCTCGCCTTGAAAAAGCGGTCGCGCTCCAACCCGAGGCCGGTCCTGTTGTTGCGGAAGTTCTTGAGATCGGAAATCGGCACCACGCCAAGCTCGGGGCAGCCCATACCGAGATCGCAAAGGCCGAACGCCAGATCGGGCGCCTCCAGGTCGATTTCTGAAAGCAACCAGGTGGCCGATCCCATCGGGTTGAAGATTTTGACCACCGGCGGGTGATCCTGATCGCGATCGCGGCCATTGGCCAACAGCTTTTGTTCGATTTCTTTGGTGAAGAGTTGCATCGCAAGGCTCCTTGAAAAGCGTGAAAGGATGAAACCCGACTTTCCCTGTCCGGCTTCACCCTTCCCCTTCCCGCCTCACACTCTTGCGCCTATTCAGCCGCCGGAAGGTCGAACGCTTCGGGCAGTTCGTTTGCAATCGCCGGGGCTTCGGCAAGCGGCTGATCGCGGCTGACCGGATAGGCCATGCCCTCGGGAAGCCAGCGAGCGGCGACGGCGGCCTGCTCCGGCGTGACACCGGGGGAGCGATTGCCCGCGAAGTTGGCTTCGAGCGTTTCAGCCAGCACGCCTTTCTTCTCCCCGGCATGGGTCTTGGCCCATTTCTCGCCCAGCACTTCGGCGGCAATTTCAAGAGCACGGGGCTTGGAGATGCGCTTGAAGAAGTTTTCAGCGGTCGGCCGCCAGTGTGCGGCGGTGTCGATGTTGAGACGCCGACCGATAATCTCGTGCAGATCGTTGTCGTCGATCCCGCCCAAACGCCCTTGCATGGTCAACGCCGCGCAATAGGCGAACAGGCGTTGCTTGTCCCTCATTGGCAAGGCGGAGAGCGCCTTGAAGCCGGGAACGGGCGCCAGTTCCAGCCAGCTCACATCAATCTCCGGCGACAATTCCGCGCCGGTGGTGTCGAAGCGTTCCGACCAGTTGTACGGCAGGGTGGTGGTGAAACTGATATCCAGCGGCTTGCCCGGCATATAGCCGACCTTCAGAACCGCATGGGCCATCGTGAACAGCATCATGTCAAACGCGCAATCGAAGTCCTGCGCCAGATGCTTCTGGGCGATTTCCAGCCGAATATTGCCAAGGTCTTCCAGCAGCTTGGCGCTGTATTTGGTAGGCGGTTCTTGGGGTGCGGCGTCCTCGCTGACCTGGTCTTCCGGCAGAACCAAACCGCGACGGATGTTCAGGGTTCCGTCATGATTGACAGAGACCATGCAACCCGCCCGGGCCAGGTCTTCCGGCGCATAGGCGCTCAGGCTGCTTTCAAGGGCTTCGTATTTGGCCTCAAGTTCGGCGACCTTGTCTTCTTCCTCCGGGTTAAGCCCGGCATCATTGTCCATCGCTTCATAAAGCTCAAGCCCGTCCTGTAGGCGCTTGAGTTCGGCTTCCTGCTCCGGGGTCGGATCAATGCTTTGCGGATAGACGTTCTGGCATTGCTGAATGGCGTCCCAACAGATTTCCGGGGTCGGCTGTGTCCACTTCCAGCCCTCGTTGGCTTGCAGTTCCTGCGCGGCAGCGGCCAGCTTTTCCTGTGCCAGACGCATGACCAGTGCGCGGTCGTCAAGGTAGGTCGCGCCCTCGCCTTCGCTGAACAGATCGCGGGTGCTGGTTCCACCCGCCGCCTCGTAGGCTTCCAAGCCGACGAAACGGACGAATTTAGAGCTGGCGGCGATTTTCTCATCGGTCAAAAGGCGGCGGACATGATGAGCGTGAACATAGCCGCCCTTGACCTCTTCCCATACCGCCAATTGCTGGCCGTGGTCCTCGGTGACGGCGAAGGCCATCAGGGTGTCGAGGTTGATGTCATCGGCGCGATAGGCATCGCGGATTTCCGGGGCGACACGGCCAAGGCGCAGGCGTTGACGCACCAGGGTTTCCGTATTGCCAAAGCGGCTGGCGATTTCGGCGATGCTTAAGCCCTGATCCGCCAGGGCGGCGAAGGCTTCGAACTGATCAAGCGCATGCATGAACAGGCGAACCACATTTTCGGCCAGCGAGACTTCCTGCGGGTCGCCGTCGTGGACCAGACAGGCGACCGGATGGTCAAGGTCAAGCTCGCCATCGCGGGCGAGGCTCTGCATGGCCATCAGGCGACGGCCACCAGCCAGCACTTCATAGCGGTCATTGTCGGTGGGGCGGACGACCAGATTTTCGAGCAAGCCGTGGGCGAAGATCGACGCCGCAAGCTCGGCCTGTTCGGCGGCTGTCGGCGGGGTTTTGCGGACATTCAGCGGCGATATGTCCAAAAGTTTGAGCGGGATAGTGATATTCATCTGAAAAGCTCCGTGCCGAATGGCCGGGGCGGCCTCTCCTCCCCTCAAGAACCATTCACACGAATCTCTTCCCGCCTCTGACTTTCAGAAAGCCTTTCAAAGCGATTGTGCCAAAGGCGGCTATCAGGGATGGTATTCAATTTTAGGGTTAAGGACAAAAATCATGAACAAATCCGAACTGATCGCCGCTATGGCCGAAAAACCTAGGGTGTAGAACAAGGCACAAAACGCCTTCTCCTTCAAACAAATACCAAATACTATTTGGCACACCAAAGCCCCCCAATAAAACTTGTTGCAGGCCAATCATATTACCGCCAAAATTGCACACCTTTTAAAAGGGAGGGGATTGTGACAAGAAGCAAAATAATTCACCACACGATAACAAGTTTGATAACAATTAGTTTTTCTGATCTTCCCCCCCCTTAATAATGAGGTCTTTTGGGGATGAATGAGCGCACCAACGATTTCGTAATCATAGATTTTATGATTCAAAATAAGATTCGTTCTGGGGGTAGTCCACCTTTCCTGGGGCTCGTTCAGGTAGAAGAATCGCTCTATGAAAAAGCAGTCGTGAATGCGCGTAATTTTGTGCATGGTGATCACAAAAGGATCCCTGTTCTTTTTCACAAATATCCATATGCGGCCGCTTGGTTGATCGCAAAAACCCTAAACGTCGAATATGGCGACCAAGACCATGCGGTGTATGAACATATAGAAAAGGCTCTAAAGGTCTCCCTTCCTGCCCAAGGTCCCGCCCGCAAAGCGCTCTTTGACGCATTTTCTAAAGTCTGCATCAAATTGGGGCTGCCAGTTGCCTATACGGATAAGTTTGTAGACACCTACATGAGCCAAGCCGGGGTCTCAATTTCCCAGGCACATCACGTGATCGAAGCCTTTATTCGTCAAGAAAGGGCCTTCGGTCCACCTCCTATAGATAGCACGGCGATCTTAAACAGATGGGAGGATGACGCTTTATATTTTCTACACCCTGGGATCGTTCGTCCCCGGCGTGCCTTGGAGGTTGATGAAACAGGATACCATGCGCTGCTCTTCGCTCGGATCAGAAATGATGCAAATTTCCAGTCTGAAATCCCGTTTGAGACGGAGTTTGCAAAGTTACTGGAAGAGGCTGAAAAAGCAGGCCCCTCGTATTCCAGGGCGGGTTCAGAAGTTGTCCCCAAGCCTAGGCTTTTGTGGATTAATAATAGCCTCGTTCTTGTTATTCCTCGGCAGGAAGGCAAGCTCCAACTTTGGTTAGATGGGAGCAACCGTACGCTTCGGTTCAGAGGCGGTGACGAATGGGTTTTGCCTCAACCATGGCCAAGGCAAATGTCTTGGAAAGCTGGGGAGCACCGTGGCGAAATTTCCTTCCTGGATGCCTCAGAAGCGTTCGCTATTTTTGACCTTACAACAGGACATCTTATTCGTGAATGCTCGTCTGCTGACCGTTCTGTGGAAGTCGATGCTACGAATGTAGTGGTTATCTCACGGACAAACTTTTCAATCTCTGGGCAGCAAGCCATCAATACGCAACTCGAATCTTGGGTCTCGTATACGAACCTTGAAAAACGAGTTACGCGGCTCTCGATCGGCGGTCGAGAAGTTAGCTTACACCTCCGTGCATGACCTGCCCCGTTTTTGAGGGCCACTCGTAAGTAGAGCCTGTTCTCCTTTTCTGTGCCATCATTCGGCGGCGTGAGCAATGGGCGCAGGCGCGGAGCCATCAGGTAGCTCAAGCGGCTGCGCCCATTGCGTCTTGTCGAAGGGCCTCGCGGCTGCGAACTCCTCCGGGGTCTGGTATCTCAGGCTGCTGTGCGGGCGCTCCGTGTTGTAATCGATCCTCCATTCCTCGATGATGTCGCGGGCCTCAAAGATGCTGGTGAACCAATGCTGGTTCAGGCATTCCTCGCGGTATCGGCCGTTGAAACTCTCGATGTAGGCGTTTTGGGTCGGTTTGCCGGGATCGATGAAATAGAGCTGCACGCCGTGATCATCGGCCCATCCATCGAGCGCCCGCCCGCGCAGTTCCGGGCCGTTATCGACGACCAGGATATCAGGATATCCCCGCTCGCGGGCCACGCGTTCCAGCATCTCCACGACCCGCTCGCCGGGCAGCGAGAAATCCACCTCGATGGCGGGGCATTCCCGGGTGCAGTCGTCCTTGAGGTTGGCGGTGCGGAACTTGCGGCCATTGGCCAGCGCATCGCTGGTGAAATCGAGCGACCAGCGCTGGTTGGGGGCGATGGGGCACCAGCTGCCTTCGCGCGCTTCCCGAGGGATCTTCTTGCGCTTCGTGCGGCGCAGCCACAGGCGCTCCTCCCAGTAGAGACGCTCGACCACCTTGACGTTCACCGCGAAACCCTCACGGGCCAGTTTGGCATGCAGCATGCGATAGCCATACCTCCTGTGTTTGCCCGACAGGGTGATCAGGCGCTCTCTCAGCCGTCCGTGGCGATCCGGCCGGGCCTGATAGGCCAGGCTCGACCGTGAAATCCCGACCAGCCTGCACGCCCGCCGTTCCGTGAACTGATGCTCGTCCATCAGCGTCTTCACGGCATCCCGGCGGTGTGCAGGCGTCAGGAGTTTTTTGCCAGCAGCCCCTTGAGACCCGCATTATCCAGCATGGCATCGGCCAGGAGGCGCTTGAGCTCGGCATTCTCGGCTTCCAGATCCTTCAACCGCCGAAGCTCGGACACCGTCATGCCGCCATACTTGGCCTTCCACTTGTAGAGCGTGGCATCCGACATCCCGTGCTTGCGGCACAATTCCGAGACCTTCGCCCCGGCAGCATACTCCTGCAAAACCCCGACAATCTGTTCTTCGGTGAAACGTGATTTGCGCATCGTCTGTTCTCCTCGTCGCTTTGAACGTTACGAGAACAAACTCTCCTTTTGAATGGCCCGGTTTTTGGGGGGCAGGTCAAGCCCTATATCGAAGCGTGGGACAACAGGGAAAGTCTCCTGCCACGGCAAGACCTTGATGCCTCCGCTGAGCGAAGGGTTTTAAGGTTATCCCAAGAACGCATTACGGCGATGGACGAAGGTGATGAAGAAGAGGACCTTCTACTTGATGATGATATCGAAATCATGGACTTCAACCCTGAGACCGGCCAATTAGAAGATGGTCCAGGAGAAGGAATTGTCTCGCTCCAAATGCTGGATCTCAAAAAAGACCAGGAAGAGCGTAAAAGTTACGTCCATCGGTGTGAATGTTGCGGTTATCGTAGTCACCAGTACGCTGAGCCAATTACACCTGTCTACCCGGGTGATGATGCCCTGGCATCCGTTGCAACCCAAGCCCTGCTAGAAGCACTTCCAGAGCCTGGGGGTAGGAGTAGCCAAGCTCCGATGAAGGGCCGAAACCTGCTTGTTTTTTCAGATAGCCGACAAGACGCAGCTTTCTTCTCCCCCTTCTTTGAGCGCACATCTCGTGATCAGGCGATCCGTTCGTCTATCGTTAGGGCACTTAAAGAAGCCGATGAGCCCAGCGACATCAGAGCGCTTAGAGATCGGGTTTGGAGAAAGCTCAAAGAAGACGGTTTTCAGCTCTACGATCGCCGTGACCCAAATCCGATGTCCTCAGAAGTTGCGAAGGATCGACTTCTGGCGCTACTCCTTGCGGAGTTTTGTTCTGGCAACATGGCCCGAATATCTCTGGAGGCATTCGGCCTTGTATCCGTGCGCTACCAGGGCGAAGAGCGGATCACGGCCCGACTTAAGGAGTCCTATCCGTCTCGCGCAGATATCCTTCCTGATGTTGTCCGGTTTTTGATCAACCTAATCCGCAGAAGCCGAGCCATAAGCAATCTCGGAGGCGTTATCGACCTCACGGACAGTTCTATTTGGGGAGAAGCACTGGCAAGCGACCGGATCAGTTGGGCCAAAACGGATGCCTCTGGAACACGTCAAAGAAACCTTATACCTAAAGGCCGTTCAAACAGAGCCTTGTGGCTCCTCACTGAGCAATTAGGAATTCCCAAACAAGAAGCTGAAGATCTTCTCTCTGATTTCTGGGAGCAGGCTATCCGCACCAGAAACAAAACTTTGACGCCACACTCAAATAGCGGCCATGTCCTGGATCTCGCTGCACTCCAATTCACCTCAGCAGAGGCTAATCCATTATATCGTTGTTCAACGTGTGGGGCGCGAAGTCATATCCACCTCAACGGAAAATGTGGCGCATATCGCTGCTCTGGGGAGGTCGTTGAAGTCGACCAAAGCGAGCGAAATGCAGCGAACGAACAGAACCACTATGTCTATCGCTATAAAAGCCATCCTATGAGCGGTATCGCACGTGAGCATACCGCTGCAATTGGTGTTCGCGAGAGAACGGAAATTGAAGAACGGTTCCGTCGTGGTGAGATTAACTTACTCAGTTGCACCACCACGATGGAAATGGGCATTGACCTTGGCGACCTTGAAGCTGTTTTTTGCCGCAACGTTCCCCCTGGCATTTCAAACTATCAACAACGTGCAGGTCGAGCTGGACGACGTGCTCAGGTCGCACCGATTGCGCTGATGATGGCGCGCAACAATCGATACGATCAGAGCCAATTTAATGATGTGAAGTCCTACCTGGAGGCAGTTCCTAGCCCGCCCTACCTAACCCTGGACAATCCAAGCTTCTTCAGGCGGCATCAGGTATCGTGCATCTTATCTGGTTGGCTGGACCATCGGCTTTCCGGACAAGAAAGGGCGGGTGCTCCAAAGCTCAAGCACGTTCTTGGTGAGACGTTATCCGTTGATGATGAAAAAGCGATCAAGGCAGACGTTGAGACGTGGCTTGCATCCGAAAGCGGTAAAAAGAGCCTCGAGGTTGCAGAGCGTTTGATTGATCTCATGCCTTCAAACCTATCGACAATCGGTTTTCGGGGAGATGAACTTGCGCATCACTTCATAAACGTCTTCTTCGGTTGGCTAGGGGATATAGCCATCAGGTGGAGAGACATGAATGGAGCTTACGAAGAAGCACTGAATGCCCTCCAAGACACAAATGTTTCAGAAAATGACAAGAGGAAGCTGACCGGCCGAATGCTAGGCCGCCAAGCAGAGAAGACCCGATATCTCGACCGTTTTCTCGTGGACACACTATCACGCGGCGCCGTAATCCCGACCTACAGTTTCCCTGTTCATTCTGTGAGGCTTGAAATCATTGATGCCCGAGGGGCTGGTGACCAAGCCAATGCGCTACAGCTGGATCGTGATGCAGCCCTTGCGATCGGAGAGTATGCGCCGGGCTCGGAAGTCGTTGCGGGTGGACGTATATGGACCAGCCAAGGGATTGTCCGCCGAGGCTTGATTGCTGGTACCGAGAGCTGGATTTCCAAAAGCTGGCATCGTGTGTGTGAACATTGCTCGCACCCAGAAATTCACCAAGACGTAGAAGATTTTCAGGATGAATGCCCACAGTGTGGGATGCAATCCACAAGCTTAAAACGCCGTTTCATTGAGCCCGTTGGATTTTTAACATCATACACAGACCGCAATGGACGCGACCCTGGTAGCTCTCGATTGAGATCAAAGCCTGTTGATGAAGCGAGGCTTTTGACTAAAGCCAATCCATCTGACTACAGCCAGTCAGATCTCAAATACGTTTCTAGCTTCTTTGCCCCCGCTATAGCTCGCGATGGCGGCGTCTCTGGTCGCATGCTTGTTTTGAATAGAGGTCCGAATGGTGCCGGGTATTATTGGTGCCCCAGATGTGAGTATTCTGAACCCGCCCCGATCGAAGCTGCGTTTGGCAACCTTGAAAAACCCTGTAAGCACAAAGATCCTCGAACAGGTGATCATTGCCCAGTTGAAAAGCTCTCCCACCCGATCGATCTAGCTCATCAGTTTGAAACAGATATTCGGTCGATATTGATAGACCAGCCGATACCTGATTTTCCGGATGCACTAGAGCGAGATCGAACCAAAACCCAAGCCAGTTTTTTGAGAACATTGGCAGAAGCCGTGCGACTGGCCGCAACAGAGCTTCTTGAGACAGACCCGAGAGACATACGAGCATCTACGGAGGTTATGAATGGTAAGCCTATCCTCGTGCTCTCCGATGCAGTTCCTGGTGGTGCTGGATATTGTCACAGATTGCTCGCGGAACCCCGCTTTTCCGCCAAAAATCTTTTCGGGAAAGCATATACAATTCTAAACTGCCATCGAGGAGAGCGATGCGAAAGTAGCTGCTCGAGCTGTTTGAATGACTATTCGAACCAACAGCACTGGGACACGTTTAACCGACACCTGTGCTTAGACTGGTTGGAAAACATAATCTCTTCGACATCTCCCCGGCCAGCACATGCGCCAGAAGAAGTGGTTCCGGCCCCTGTAACAGACCCACATGCACTCGGAACAATTCTGTCAGGTGGGAAGCTAATATGTGTCGCAGGGACAGCTCTTTGGGGGGCTAAGAGTCTGACTGAAAAAGAGCTGAGCGATTTCAGTCACTTGTGATTCACTGATTGTGTTGATCAATCATGGAGTCACAAGATGTGGACTGAAATCACTCGGCCTGAGTATGCCCGTTTAAACCGTCGCTATGCAAGTGACCTGACGGATGAGGAATGGGGGCTGATTGCTCCCCATTTGCCTGGGCCCCGCCCTGTCGGGCGTCCCCGGACCACGGATTTGCGCGGGTAGTGTCCAGAATCTTTCGCACTTTTATTTTGGGCCGGTGTCTGACGATCAG
>JBHHWG010000026.1:0-35528 GCA_046756385.1 Sphingomonadales bacterium
GGACGGCGCGCCGTCTGGCGTCCCGATCGGCGCTCAAATTGGCAAAGTCGGATTGTACGACGTTATAGGACACCAGCGCGCGCGCCTTTTCCTTTAGCACGTCATCGCCGGTCTCAAGCTCCACCAAACGGAAATGGGCGTCGAGGCGGAGATTGATCCGCGTAATCGACTCATCATCGCGGAATCCAAGGCCCTCGTCTTCCAGTTCGAGCCGGACATCCAGGCGGTAACGGGTCTTGCCGGCCGTTCCAAACGGGGCAATTCGATCCAGCAGCTCGTTGCGCAGGGTCTGACCGATGTGATCCGGAATCGGCGCGATCTCGATTTCGGCCAGGCGCGCCGTCACCTCGGTGTGTCCCGGGTGCTCCCCATGGAGGGTCCGAAACCCGCAGGCGGACAGCGCCAACAGGCCCAGCACCGCGCACCAGAAACCCCGCGCCCGCATCATCCCACCACGATATTGACGATGCGGTTGGGAACCACGATCACGCGGCGGACCGTCTTCCCGCCGATCGCTCTTTGCACCGCGGCGCTCTCAAGCGCCGCCTTCTCCAACCTGTCCCGGTCGGTATCGCGCCTAACTTCAAGCCTGTCCCGCAATTTCCCGCCAACCTGAACGGCGACCACCACCTTGTCTTCTTGCGTCAGGGCGGGATCCGCCTCCGGCCACGGATAGCGCGCCAGCAGCCTTTCGTGCCCCAGCTTCCGCCACATCTCCTCGGCCAAATGCGGCATCATGGGCGACATCAGACGGACAAGTGTCTCCAGCGCTTCCCGCAACACCCATGCCTGCGCACGGGAGCCCTGGTTCCCGAACGCCGCGATGGCGTTACTTAACTGATGAATTCGCGCCACCGCTCGATTGAAATGGAAGGCCTCGATATCTCCGGTGACGCCGGCGATGGTTTGGTGGACCACTTGCCGCAACCCGGCCTCGCGATCGTTGAAATGCCCGGGCCTGGCGGCGTCAACCGCGCAAATCCCGTCCAGGGCCTCGCCGACCTGCCGGGCGATTCGCCGCGTGAAGCGCCATGCGCCCTCGATGCCGTCGTCCGACCAATCCAGATCGCGCCCGGGCGGGCTGTCGGACAGCATATACCACCGCGCGGTGTCGGCGCCGTAGCGCTCGATAATGTCGCTGGGATCGACGGTATTCTTGCGCGACTTGCTCATTTTCTCGGACCGGCCCACCGTCACCGGCGCCCGGGTCCGGGCGCACACGATCTGGCCGCCATCTTCCTGCGCCACCTGATCCGGCGTCAGCCACGCCCCTTCCGGGTCCCGATAGGTCTGGTGGCAAACCATGCCCTGTGTGAACAAGCCCTTGAAAGGCTCGTCAATCCTCACATAGCCGCATTTCCTCATCGCCCGCGTGAAGAACCGCGAGTAGAGCAAATGCAGGATCGCGTGTTCAACGCCACCGATATACTGATCGACCGGCAGCCAGTAATCCACCTCGTCCCGATCCACGGCCTGGTCCGCTGTCGGAGAGCAATAGCGGGCGAAATACCACGAGGAATCGACGAAGGTATCAAAGGTGTCGGTCTCCCGCTCGGCGCCGCCGCCGCATTTGGGGCAGCAGACCCGCTTCCAGGTTTCATGCCGGTCCAGGGGATTACCGGGCTCATCGAAGGTGATATCGTCGGGCAACGTCACCGGGAGCCGCGCTTCGGGGACCGGGACAATGCCACAGTCGGGGCAATGGATGATGGGGATCGGACATCCCCAATAGCGCTGGCGGGACACCCCCCAGTCGCGCAACCGAAACGTCACCGCCCGGTCGCCGTCCCCGGTCGCTTCCAACCGCGCGGCCACGGCCTCCTTGGCAGCATTGATGGAGAGACCGTCGAGAAAGTCTGAGTTCGCCATGACGCCATCGCCGACATAGGCCTCATCGCCAATCACGAACGCCTCAGGTTTCGTGTCGGCCGGCACGACCACGGGAACCACCGGCAGGCCATATTTGCGTGCGAAATCGAGATCGCGCTGGTCATGGCCGGGACAGCCGAAAATCGCGCCGGCGCCGTAGTCCATCAACACGAAATTCGCCACATAGACCGGCAGATGTCTTCCTTCCACGAATGGATGGACCGCGAGCAGGCCGGTGTCATAGCCCTTTTTCTCGGCCATTTCGATGGCCGCCTCGCTGGTGCCGGTTTTCGCACAGTCCTTAATAAAGGCGGCCAACGCCGGGTCGCTTCCCGCCCGTTCCACCGCCAACGGATGATCGGGCGCGATGGCGCAAAAGCTGGCCCCGAAAAGCGTATCGTGGCGGGTGGTATAAACCTCGAGCCTGTCTGAACGGCCCTCCAGCGCGAACCGTATCCGCAGCCCTTCAGAGCGGCCGATCCAGTTCTCCTGCATGCGCCGGACCTTGGCGGGCCAATTCTCAAGCCCATCGAGGCCGGCGACCAGATCGTCGGCAAACTCGGTGATCTTCAAAAACCACTGCGACAGTTTTCGGCGCTCGACAGCCGCGCCCGAGCGCCAGCCGCACCCGTCGATCACCTGTTCATTGGCCAATACCGTGTGATCGACGGGATCCCAGTTGACCCAGCTTTCCCGCCGATACACCAGGCCGGCATCCAGGAAATCCAGGAACATCTTCTGTTCATGCCGGTAATAGGCCGGATCGCACGTCGCGAACTCGCGGTCCCAATCCAGCGCCAAACCGAGACTCTTGAACTGCTCGCGCATCGCGGCAATGTTCTCGTAGGTCCATTTTGCCGGGTGCACCTTCTTTTCCATGGCGGCGTTTTCCGCCGGCATGCCGAAGGCGTCCCAACCCATGGGGTGCAAAACATTGAACCCGCGCGCCAGCTTATAGCGCGCGACCACGTCGCCCATGGTGTAGTTGCGCACATGCCCCATATGGATGCGCCCCGACGGATAGGGAAACATCTCGAGGACGTAATATTTGGGACGGACCCGATCGCCGTCGACAGCAAAGATTTTCCGGTCATCCCAGATTTGCTGCCATTTTCTCTCGGTGACCGGAGCGTTATAGCGCGTCATGATTTTGTTCCCACGAGCTTCGAACTCTTAAGTCACCTCAGTGCAGTCCGGTGGCGGGCCTCGAAGCGCGGCCCTTGTTGTCTTGCCTCATTCGGCACTTCCGGCCGGGCTCATTTTTCCGAGAGGGACTGAATTCGAAGCTGGCGCGCACGGGTCAGGATCGCGTCCTCTAGCCGCTGTGCCGTGCCGGCCTTGACCGGGCTGTCCCGCCACTGGCCATCGTCGCCGCGAACCTGCCGGAACACCGTGACCCTGAGCGCATCGGCCCGCAGCCGCAGATCCATGATATGCACATTGACCTTCATCCGCTCCTTGGCGAGGTCGGGAGGCGCATGCCACTCGGTCACGATCAGACCGCCCGCGGAATCCGTCGACGCCAACGGCATGAATTGCAGGGTGTCGAGACTGGCCCGCCACAAGAAAGCGTTGACCCGCAACGCCCCGCCCGGAACACCGGCAATTGCCTGACCAGGCAGGCCCTTGTCCTTGTCACCGCCGAAGATACCGCAACCCGCGAGAGTCACGGCGAGCGCTCCGATGACACACAAGCGAAAAACAATCCGTGACTTCCTGTAATGCTTCATGGCCGTACCCACTCTCACCAACTTCCAGCCACTCCCCTCGGGGGGCCGGGTCCCTAGGCGCGGTTCGCGCGCCACGTCGGAGCTTCCGGCCGCGAGCGGCCGACGACTCGAACGCCTTTATACCCAAGCGCAAAGGAGAAGGACAACCGAATATCTGACTCATGCCCGGGTGACCGCCGGCGGGCAAAAACAGTTGCGCCGTGGCAACAGTGGCGACCGATTGCGGGCGTCAATCCTGAAAACCCTTGATTTTCAGCCCCGCATCCGCGACTAATACTTTCTAATAGTAGAGTTCCGATATCACCAACAACGGGACTCCCGTTCAAGAAAGCTGTTTGCGTCGTGAAAAAACCAGCCATCAAAGGATTGACAGGGTTTGCCGGGGTGCTCCTCGCGACCCATGTCGCCTGGGCGGATGACGCGACGGCGGTCGATCAAAGCCCGGCGGTGACCCTCGATTATTCCAAATCCGGGACCGTCGCCCTGTCCCTGGCCGACGACACCGGCGAGAACGAGCAAAAGTTCCTTTTTCTCCAGGGAAGGGCGGGCGCCCTGAACGACAGCTTGCCGGACGGAACCGTGTCACAGCTTGGCTATGTCACCCCGTCGACAGCCGGACCCGGTCTGGGACCTGATTTCTCGGGCCTGTTGCGCCAAATTGCATCGAGCGGGCAGGATTCCGGCGCGGCGCCGAGTTTGCTGACGAACGAAACCCTTCAGATCGGGTATTTCACGCCCCGTTATGCCGGGTTGCTGTTTGGCTTCGGCAGCCATGGCGACGCGGATGGCGACCGCGGATTCGGGGTGTCGATCAGCTCGAACTATTATCTCGGCGCCTTTGGTGTCGAAGGCCCCCCGGTCTTCGACCTGTCGGACCTCAACCGAACCAACCACGCTTACAATTTCGGTCTTAATGTAGGTCTGGCGGGTTTTACTCTGGGCGCATCCTATCTGCGGGGTGAGCGGGAATTCGACTTCGGATATCGCGGGTTCGACTTCGGCCTGATGTATGAGGGCAGGACCTGGGCGACCAGTCTACAGTTTGCTGAATATACTCAACAACGCGACGATTTGTTTTTCGGCACGATCGATTCCGACAAGGTCTACAGCCTCGAATTCGGCGCGTCCTATACTTTCGGATTCGGTTTGACGCTCGCGGGGCGGCTGCAATATTACGACTACGGCTCAGGGTTTCTGCGTGACGAAATCGACGACGCTCAAGTCTTCTTCCTCGGCTCGCATCTGAGCTTCTAGAACACTTTCCCCGTAACCGCTGATCGCCGCGATACCCACCGCGCCGCACCTGCTCAGGCGCGATACGGTTTTCGGGCCAATCCCGCCTAATGCGTACACAGGCACTGGGCTTTTGTGGGTCAATCCGGCAAACCGGACCGGGCCGATCGCCGCGGCGTGTGGGTGGCTGAGTGTAGCAAAAACCGGCGACAGCAACGCCGCGTCCACCCGGGCCGTCGCCGCGCGCACCAACGCCGGATAGGAATGGGCGGCAGAGGTGATCATCCAGTTCGGTCGAAGCCGGCGCCATCGGAGTGCGGTCAGGGCCAACCCTTCCGGCAGATGCAGACCGTCGGCCCTTATCCGTGCGGCGAGCCGCCCGTCGCCGCCGATTAGAAGCCGCAACCCCCGCTTCCGGCAAAGGCCGAGCAGCCATAGCGCCCGTTCCAGGCGTGTCGGGTGGTCATAGTCACGCAAAATGACCGCGCTGCCCCGGGGCAGGGTCTCGATCGCCGCCGCCGGATTGACCAGTCGCTCGCCATCGATCAACAGGATATGTTTGGGCTGACCGGGCCCGCGAGCGGTCCTGAAATTGAGCCGGCGCGCCTGCTCTGTTAATGTGGCGCCCGAGCGACCGAAGCTATCCATCTTCATGGCGCAACCGTTGCCAATCTGGCATTTGCATATCGAGAAAGAACCGCATACCCATGGCCGATATTGCTCCCTCCTCCGAAGTGCCGGTAACGACCAATCTGAACGCTGTCCGGGACAGGATTGACGCGGCCGCGACCGCCGCCGGGCGGAATCCCGCGGGCATTACACTGATTGCCGTCAGCAAGATGCACGACGTGGGCCGCATTTTGCCCACGCTCGAAGCCGGCCATCGCGCGTTCGGGGAGAGCCGGGTCCAGGAGGCCCAGGCCAAGTGGCCGGAACTGCGGGCCCGCTTCTCCGACATCGAACTGCATCTCATCGGCCCGGTGCAAACCAAAAAGGCCAAGGTTGCGGTGGCGCTGTTCGATGTCATCCACAGCGTCGACCGGGAAAAGCTGGCGGCCGCCCTGGCCCGGGAAATGGACAAGACCGGGCGCCGGCCCGCATGCTTTATCCAGGTTAATACGGGGGAAGAGCCGCAAAAAGCGGGCGTGCCGCCGGCCGAAGCGGATCGCTTTATCGCCTTGTGCCGGGAGCGATACCAGTTGCCGCTTATGGGTCTGATGTGCATCCCGCCGGTCACCGAGGAGCCGTCGCTGCACTTTGCCCTGCTGGCAAAAATTGCGAAGCGGAACGGCCTTCAGGCGCTGAGCATGGGCATGAGTGACGATTTCGAAACCGCAATCGCGTTCGGGTCCAGCCATGTGCGTCTGGGTACGGCGATTTTCGGCGAGAGGCCCGGTCACTTCGCCACCCCCTAAAGAATCCGAAGCCGGGTCGAGGGATCACAAGTTCGCAGGATCTCGACCAGGTCCGGGGCCGACAAGGCGACACAGCCGGCGGTTGCGCCGTAATCCGGCGCGGCAACATGGACGAAAACCGCACTGCCCGCGCCTGGCGTAACCGGATCGTCATTATGGCCAATGACGACGATATAGTCGTATCGGCCATCGTGGCGCCACAGACTTTCGCAGCGGGCGGGATAGGGCAGTGTTACCTGCCGGTTATATTTCGGATCCCGTGGATCGTCGCACCAGCCATCCTGTTGCCGTAACGCGTCCGCCGGCAGACCCCCTTCCGGGCAGGCGTGACGATCGGGGCGATACAGCACGCGGCGCATCAGAAAGCTGCCGCGCGGGGTGGCCCCGTCGCCTTCCCGCTTTTCTGACGTCACGCCCCCACGGCCCACGGTGCAACGATATTTTTTGCCGCGCCATTCCAGGACGCCATCGCCGGAAACAACCAGGTCCATGGTCAGAAAACCCGGCCTGAGGAGCAAGCACCGCCGGATTCAAACATCATCAACTCAGTCATCATCCGGCCCCACGTCGAGATAATGACCGCTGCGCCGGGCCTTGGTCGCGAGGTAGGCTTCGTTGTGGTTGTTGGTGGGAAAGGCGTGTGGCGCCCGTTCGACCACATCGATGCCGAAATGCTGGAGCTGAGCGACCTTTTGCGGATTGTTTGTCAGCAGGCGGATGCGGTCGAACCCGCAGCGGCGCAGCATTTTCGCGGCGACGAGAAACAACCGTTCGTCGGCCTCGAAGCCCAGTCTCTCATTGGCCTCGATGGTGTCAAATCCGTCATCCTGGAGGTGATAAGCGCGCAGTTTGTTGACCAGGCCGATGTCACGTCCCTCCTGATCGAGATAAAGCACGACCCCGCCCCCGGCCTGTGCGATTACATTAATAGCGCCCCGCAACTGGTCCCCGCAGTCGCAACGCAACGAGGCCAACAGATCCCCGGTGAAGCACTGGGAGTGAAGGCGCACAAGCACCGGCTCGTCGGACGGCGGCTGGCCGATGATGATGGCCAGATGCTCGCGCTCGCCGGCGCCCGGCCGGAACGCCACCAGCCGGGTATCCTCGGCCCCCGCCAAAGGCACATGGGCGTCGGCGACCTGCCTTAAATCGTTGGCCTGAGCGGCCTCGAACTGCCCGATCTGATCGGCTGAAACCACGGCGAGGCCGCGAGCGTCGGCCCATTCCGCGGCCGAAATCCCGGCCGGGAGAGGGGCAGCGATCGCGGCGGGCAACAGATGCGCCGACTTGCACATTCGAATGATGCCGCGCAAGCCATCGGAAATGGCGGTCCCGTCCCGCTCGAACGGACCCCGTAGCGGATGACCCAGATCCGCTGTCGGATCGGCAAGGCTGAGCACCGTGTCGGCGGTCATATCATTCGTGATCGTGATCAGAATGACGTCCTCGCCCGACGGCGGGATATGCAGGAGCGTGGCGCGCCGGTCGGTAAGCGCCAAAAGCGGCGGGCCTGAACGCCAACGGCGCATCAGGGCGATAACATCGGCGGCCGCGTATTCCGCGCCAAAGGCGACCCATGCGTCTCCCCGCCGGTCGGTCGCGACGACCGGAGCGCCTTTGCGCAGCGCGGCGATCGCCCGCCGGACACTCTCCAGATCCGGCCCAGGACCTGGATTGTCCGGTGTGTGTTCGTCACGGTCAATATCGCGGTCGCCGCCGAAATGCCTACTCATATTTTAAATTCACCGATCCTGGCGCGCTTGAAAAGTGGTACCGTTCATTCCGACGTTATAGACTATAGCGCATCCTGCCGCAGCCCCGGTGCGGGAATCCTGCTTTCCCGGCGGGTCCCCGGGATGCCGGCCGGGTTAGCGATCCTTGGCGGTATTTTAATTATAGCGGTTTCGAAATATAACAGGACAGAATGGCAATCCTTTCCGCCCCGTGAACAGCGGTGGAACGGAAGCATGCGGCCCAAGGCGGGAGATTAAGATGACGACAACCAAGCAGATCTTGTTGGTCGATGACGATAATTCGATGCGTCAGTCCCTGTCGGAGCAGTTGGCGCTCCACGAGGACTTCACGACCCTTCAGGCCGGGACCGGAACCGACGGGCTGGAAATTGTAAAAAATGCTCAAGTCGACCTTGTCCTGCTCGATGTCGGCCTTCCTGACCTCGACGGACGCGAGGTGTGCCGGCTGATGCGCCGCTCGGGCGTCAGTGTGCCGATCATTTTGCTGACCGCCATGGATACGGACGCCGACACGATTCTTGGCCTCGACTCCGGCGCCAACGATTATGTGGTGAAACCGTTCCGGTTTGGCGTTCTTCTGGCCAGAATACGGGCGCAGTTGCGCCAGCACGAACAATCCGAGGACGCGATCTTCAATTTCGGCGCCTACACGTTCCAGCCCAGCGCCAAGATACTTATCGACAAAACCGGCGGGCAGAAGATCCGGCTGACGGAAAAAGAGACCGCGATCCTGAAATACCTCTACCGGGCCGGGGAGAATATTGTCGGCCGCGATGTTCTGCTCAACGAGGTTTGGGGCTATAACGCCGGCGTGACCACTCATACGCTGGAAACCCATATTTACCGGCTGCGTCAAAAAATCGAGCCGGATCCCTCGAACGCCAAGCTCCTGATTACAGAATCCGGGGGCTATAAACTGGCGCAGTGACGGAAAACGTCGCGCACGGAAACTTCCAGCAAGAGGGCAACGTTGGACCGGACCAAGCTTGAGAAAAGACTGACGCTTCTAAAGCGGGCTTCCCTGTTCTCCAGCATCGAGGAATCCAAGCTCAAACTGTTGGCGTTTACCGCCGACGACGTGCATTTCGCAAAGGGCGATGTGCTGTTTCGTCAAGGCGTGCTGAACGACGAGGCCTATATCCTGGCCGAAGGAACAGCGGAAGCGGTGTGGAAAAGCCCGACCGGCGCCAGGGTGATCGCCATACTCGAACGATTTGACGTGGTTGGCGAAATCGCATTGCTGTCCGATGTGCCGCGCATGACAACCGTCACAGCGACCAGCCCGATAACGGCTCTGCGCATCGAAAAAGAGGTTTTCGTTCGCCTGATTGAGGAATATCCACGAATTGCCGTGGCCATCATTCGGGAATTGGCCAAGGTCATCCATCGCACCACCCGGCAACTGAGCGCGGCCAGCGCGGCGCTGCAGGATGCCGCGCCGGTTACCGATAATGGCCGGGACCAAGCCTAGCCTATGGAAAGATCGAGTGTGATTGGAATGTGATCGGAGGGGCGCGGCCAGTCCCGCGTGTGGTCATGAAGCGCGACCCCCCGGACGCCCGGTCCCAGCGTCGGGGATACCCAGACATGATCGAGCCTGCGACCGCGATTGTTGACCCGCCAGTCGCGAGACCGGTAGCTCCACCAGCTATAGACCGGCTCCGGCGCGGGGATTATTGAACGCACCGCGTCGATCCAATCGAACGATCGCTGAAACGCCGTCATCTTCTCGACTTCAATCGGGGTGTGGCTGACAACTTTCAGCAGCTGCTTGTGCGACCACACATCGCATTCGAGCGGCGCAACATTCAGGTCACCCAGCAGGATCATCCGCCGTCTCGGCTCCTTCTCCTTCAGCGCCGAGAATGTCGCCGACATATTGTCGAAGAAATCGAGTTTGGCGGCGAATTTGGGGTTTTCCCGAGGGTCGGGAACGTCGCCGCCGGCGGGGACGTAAAGATTATGAAGCTCGACGCCGCCGGGGAGCGCGACACACTGATGGCGGGCCTCGCCGTTGCCTCCCCAATCATGGCGCGGCCGGCCCTCGAGGGGCAGGGTCGAGAAAATCGCCACGCCGTGATAGCTCTTCTGACCCGCAAGCGCCCAGTGGTCGAACCCCATGTCCCGGAACGCGGCGAGCGGGAAATCCGCGTCGCAAACCTTGATCTCCTGAAGGCACAACACATCGGGTTTCACTTCGGCGACAAATCGCCGGACATGATCCAGGCGTGTGCGCACGGAGTTAACGTTCCAAGTCGCAATCCGAACCGTCATGCCGTTTATCACCCGACCTTTCGCCGTTTTTCGAATCAGAACAAATTGAAGCTGCCGCCGGTGACGCTGACCGGCCAGCGACCCGCTTCGAACAGTCGGAATTTCAAGGCGAAAGGGTGATCCTGCTCCCCGCCTGAAAGGATGACGAGAGCAGCCTGATGGCACGCTTTCGACGCCGCGCCCGCCGCGGCGCGGATCAGTTCCTGGTCGTCGACATCGGCCATTGCGGCCGCCTGCTCAGCGGCTTCAAATACGATATCGGCTGCCTTGGCGACCACGATTCCGACCGCGGCCATGAAATCATCCTCGTCCATGACCTCAAGCGCCTGAGCGGTGGCGGCCAGACGCAACTGCTCTTCCGTGTCCCACCAGGTGTCATCTATCTCGGGATTGGTCGCCGCCAGTTCCGCGGTCTCCCACTCCCGGATCGGCGCCACCGTCACTTCCGGGCAACCCAAGGCATCCAGATAATCCCGCGTCAACTTTTCCAGTTCCCCGTCCAGAACCTCACCCAGTTGGGTGAACCATGGGGTACGCTCGATCAAGGCGGCGAAACGGCGCATCGCCGTGACAATTTCCCCGGAGTCCGACTCGACGGATTCCTCGGTGTCGTCAAACGGATGCGGCACGGGGGCTGCGCCGTTTTTGATGATGTGCGCGTCGGTCATTTCGGTTGCAATACGCTTTCTGGCTGGTTGGTCGGTTCAGGAGCCGGAGTTCAGCGCCGACGACGCCGGGTCCGCGGCCTCGGGTCCTCGAAAGTGAACAAATCCGGGTCGATTTTCACATTCGTCTCAAGATTGGTCAGCCCGACCTTGGTAACCAGTCCCTGGGGGTCGGTCACTTCCCACTGGCGAAGCCGCAGCGGCGTCCGGGCGAAAACCAGTTTGATGGAGCCCTGCTTGGGATCCCTGGCATTAAAAACCGTCAGTCCCAGAATGCCGGGCGAACTCTCCAACGCCGCGACGTCGATATTGCCGCCCAGGCTGATCCCCGCATCCACCAATATCCGAAACGGCGTATCCGAAACCGGCCACCGGCTCACATCGCCGATTTCGTAATCGACCAGAGAAATCCATTTGCCTGAGCTGACCACCAGAATCCTTGACGGCGGATTATAGTCAAAGCGCACGCGACCAGGCCGGTCGAGATAAAGCCTGCCGTCGCTGATTGATCCGTCGGGCGCAACCTGGATGAAATCGGCCCGCAAGCTCTTGATGCCGTTAAGATAAGTCTCGATGCGCGCGAGATCCTGATCGGTGTCCGACCGGGCCGCCGTCAGGCTGTCGGTTTCGGCTCTCGCCGTCTCCATGGCGGGTCCGGGAATGACCATGCCAACAAGCGCCAAAATAACGCCCGCGCGGACAAGCCACCGTTTCCGTCGCGAGTTCACCCATAAATCCCCGGCGGATGAATTGCCGCTGTCGTTGTCGATTGCCAAGATATCCATCCGTTAAGATATAGGGATCCGTTTAGTCGCCGCCATGGTCGAGCACCAGGATTTCACGTTTGCCAACATGGTTGGCGGGGCCCACCACGCCATTTTTCTCCATGCGCTCGATAATACGCGCGGCACGGTTATATCCGATTTGCAGATGACGCTGGATGAAGCTCGTGGAGGCCCGCCGTTCCCGGGCCACAAGTTCGACCGCCCGGTCGTACAATTCATCGCCCGAGGAACCGCCGCCGTTAAGGGCGAGTGGGTCGTCGTCAAGCTCCTCGGTTACCGTTTCAACATAGGATGGCTCGCCCTGGGCCTTTAGGTCCGCGACCACCTTCTCGACCTCGCCGTCGCTGACAAAGGCGCCATGCACCCGGGTGATGCGCCCGCCACCGGCCATGTAAAGCATGTCGCCCCGGCCCAGAAGCTGTTCGGCGCCCTGCTCGCCGAGGATGGTGCGGCTATCGATCCTGGACGTCACCTGGAAGCTGATGCGGGTCGGGAAATTGGCCTTGATCGTTCCCGTTATGACATCGACCGACGGACGCTGCGTGGCGGTGATGAGATGGAGACCGGCGGCGCGCGCCATCTGCGCCAGACGCTGCAGCGCCGCCTCGACTTCCTTGCCGGCGACCAACATCAGATCGGCCATTTCATCGATTACGATCACGATCCACGGCAACGGCTTCAGATCAAGCTCCTGATGCTCGTAAATCGGCTTTCCGGTTTCGCTGTCGAAGCCGGTCTGCACCGTGCGCTTGATGACCTCGCCGCTTTGCGCCAATTCGGCCAGGCGAAGGTTGTAGGCGTCGATATTGCGAACGCCGAGCTGCGACATGGCGCGGTAGCGGTCCTCCATTTCCTTGACGGCCCATTTGAGCGCGACAATCGCTTTTTTCGGGTCGGTGACAACGGGCGTCAGCAAATGGGGGATGCCGTCATAGACCGAAAGCTCCAGCATTTTGGGGTCGATCATGATGAATTTGCACTGATCGGGCAGCACCCGATAAAGCAGCGACAGAATCATTGTGTTGATCGCCACCGATTTGCCGGAGCCGGTGGTGCCCGCGATCAGCATGTGGGGCATGGCGGACAGATCGACGGTTACGCCGTGGCCGCCGATGTCCTTGCCCAACGCCAATGCGAGCCGCGCCTTGGTGTTCTCATAGCCCGGCGAGGACAGAATTTCGCGCAGATAAACGGTTTCGCGTTTGCGGTTCGGCAGCTCAATGCCGATCGCATTGCGACCGGGTACAACCGCGACCCGGGCCGAAACCGCGCTCATTGACCGGGCGATGTCGTCGGCGAGGCCGATCACCCGCGAGGACTTCGTGCCGGGCGCGGGCTCAAGTTCGTAAAGCGTCACCACCGGGCCGGGGCGCACCATGGTGATCTCGCCATGCACGCCAAAATCGTCGAGCACCGTTTCCAGCATGCGGGCGTTCTGCTCCAGCGCATCCTCGCTGATCCGTCTGCCGCGCTCCTGCCTCGGCGGCTTGGCGAGCAGATTGAGCGGCGGCAGCACAAAATCTCCCGAGGGCTCAAGCGCCAATGTCGGTTCGCGCTCCGCCGCCTCCCTGGCCCCGGTCTTCAGCCGGCCGGGCGACGAAGCAACGCGCTTGGCGGTTTGGGTTCCTTTTCCGCCGCGTTTTTTGCCCGGGCCGGCCCGTTTGGGGTTTGCCCTTTTTCCTCCGGCCAAGGAAACGATGCCGCCCGAACGACGAACCAGCGCGGCCATCGGGCGTGCCGCGGATAAGACGATCCATCCAAAAGCACTACCGATCGCCCGCCATTCGCCACGCTCGATCCCCAGGGTATAAGTGGTTGCCAGGACGCCAAGAAGCCCCAGCGCAATGCCATAAAGCCAGGGCGGCGGTTCCAGCCCCCCAAGCGCGGTAAGGTTTTGCAGGGCGCTGAGCAGATAAAGCCCGACCACGCCCCCCAGTCCCGATTCAATCGGCCAGTTGGCGCCACCCGGGATCAGGGACAGAAACGTCGCCCAAATCAGGAGGCTGATCGGAAGCAGGGTCAGATGCAGCCAGAACCGCGGCAGTCCGCGATGGCTTGTTATCCGCCAGCTCCACGCCGCCAACGCCAGAACCAGAAGAGCCGAGCCAAGGCCAAGGGTCTGCAACAGAATGTCGGCCGTATAAGCGCCCGGCACGCTGATCCAGTTCCCATTGACCGATGCCGTGGCGGTATTGAAGCTCGGGTCGCCGGGGCTATGGCTGGCCAGTGACATCAGCAGGACCGCCGCCGCGCCAAGCACTAAAATGCCGCCGATCTCGGTGAGCCGTCGGCGCAGGAATGCGACCAGACCCGCGGGCAGGAATCTGAGTTTCGTTGACGATCGTGGTTGTCGCGCCACCGGGTTGTCCTCCGGCCTGTCTGGTGTTGCCAAAGCCGGACCTGAAGGCCGGCCAGGCTGTTCAACCGTAGCGAATTCGACAGAATTCGCGCAGCCAATGTAGCCAGCACCGCCCGCGCAGACAAGGGGCGCCACCGAAGCCACCACAAAAACCTGGCGTGCACAGCCTTTATGTCTAACATACCGGGGTTGGTTTTTCTGAACGGGTGCGGCCATGTTAAGGATTGTCGACGTCCAGTCGCCGGCAAATAGCGGCAGGAAACTTGATGCCGATCTGTTCATCGTGGGCGGTGGAATGGTCGGCTTGACGCTGGCCCGCTGTTGCGCCGCCGGTGGCCTGCGCGCCGTGGTGGTCGACAGCATGGACCTGGCAAACGCCGTCGATGCCGGTTTTGACGGGCGTTGTTCGGCGATCGCCTTTTCCTCGCGGCGCTTGTTGTCGGGCATCGGGGTGTGGCCCTTGCTGGCGGCCGGGGCCGAGCCGATCCGCGAAATCCGGGTCTCGGACGGCGCATCCGCCCGATTTCTGCATTTCGACCATCGGGACATCGGCGAGGCGCCGCTCGGCTTCATGGTCGAGAACCGGCATCTGCGCGATGCGTTGATGAAAGTGGCGGGTAGCGACCCGGATATCACCGTGCTTGCGCCCGAAAAAGTCACGCGGATCGAGCGCCATGCGTCGGGGGTCAACGTGGCCCTTGACAGCGGCCGCCGGGTCTCGGCCCGTCTGGTGGTCGGCGCCGACGGACGGCGGTCACAGGTCCGGCGCGCCGCCGGAATTCGAACCGTGAATTGGCGCTACCGTCAAATCGGGATCGTGACAACGGTCGCCCACGAGCAGCCGCATCACGGCATAGCGCAGGAACATTTCCTGCCGGCGGGACCGTTCGCGATTTTGCCCCTGACCGGTAATCGCTCGTCATTGGTGTGGACCGAGCACGCCAACCTCGCACCCTCTATCATGGGGCTGGAGCAGGCGGCGTTCGATTCCGAGCTGGCGCGACGGTTTGGCGACTATCTGGGATCGGTGGTTTCGGTCGGGCCCCGCTGGAGCTATCCGCTGGCGCTGCACCATGCCCATCGCTATATCGGGCCAGGATTGGCGCTGGTCGGCGATGCGGCGCACGGCATTCACCCGATCGCGGGCCAGGGGCTCAATCTGGGGTTTCGCGATATCGCCGTGCTGGCCGAAGTGCTCACCGACAGCGCGCGGATCGGCCTCGATATCGGGACTTCGAGCGTCCTGGAGCGTTACCAGCAATGGCGCCGGTTCGATGTTGTCGTCATGGCGGCGGTGACCGACGGGCTTAACCGCTTGTTTTCGAACGACCTTACCGCAGTCCGGCTCATCCGCGATTTCGGGCTTGGGGTCGTCAACCAGACCGGTCCGCTGAAACGGTTCTTCATGCACCACGCCCGTGGAACCGTCGGCAAGCTGCCGCGGTTGCTAGCCGGTAAGCCGCTTTAGGCGCGTTGTCAGTCGGACCCTGTTTCGCTGTCGTCCAGCGTCCGGGCCTCACCGACCAGCATGATCGGAATGCCGTCCCGGATCGGATAGGCCAGCCCCGCCTTTTTGCTCACCAGCTCCTGGCGTTTGGGGTCATAGTCAAGCGGCCCCTGGGTCATGGGGCACACCAGAATTTCCAGCAGCTTGGGGTCGACGGCTGGGGCACGGTCTTTCATGGTGGTGGGATCCTGTTTCATTGGTTGGCCGATCGTCAGGAGAACAAGATCGACGATAATTCCCGGCGTCCCGAGATCGTCAGCGGATGACCGGCTCCCAGGCTGTCAAAAAGGGCCAGAAGCTTCTGACGGGCGGCCTTGTCGTTCCAGTCCCTCTCGCGGCGCACGATTTCCAGCAACTCCCCCATCGCTTCCTTTTCACTCTCGCTCCTTAGCAAGGCCAACGCCAAATCGAAGCGCGCCTGCAGATCGCCGGGATTCTCCGCCAAAATCCGATGCGACGTGTCGACGTCGCCGGCGTTGCCGACCTGTTCGGCAAGCTCAAGGGCCGAGCGCGCGGCCGCAATCGCACCATGCCCGGCATGTTCGGCGGGAACCCGGTCGAGCATGGCGCGGGCGGCGGAGAAATCGTTCAATTTCACCAGGCAACGCACCATCCCGGCCAGGGCTTGCGGATGGCCGGGGCTGGATTGGAGATAGCTGTCAAACAGCGAAATCGCGCGGTTGACATCACCGCCTGCAAACGCTTCCCGCGCCGCTTCGAGGGTCAGGTCCGGGGCCGGCGGTCCGGCGGCGGCCGCCAGCTTCCTTACGAACGCCCGAACGACATTTGCCGGCTGCAGGCCGCTAAAGCCGTCGGCCGGTTTTCCGTCCATGAAAGCGACCACCGCGGGCAACTCACGAAGCCCGATCTGCGACGCGATTTCAAGATTGTAGTCGGTATCGAGCGCACATAAGCCGATCCCGTTGCCTTCGGTCTTGACCGCCATTTTGAGCGCCGCGGTCAGTTGCCCGAACTGGGCGGAGCGCCCGGGGCCAAACGCGACCACAACAGGGCCGGTCCTGGAAGGCTCCAGAACATCCTCAATGAAGGAAGCGTCGCTGACCTCCCTGATCCCGTCCCCGGCCGGCGATCCGACATCACTTTCCATTGTGAACCCGTGAAATTATGACTTATCCCCCTGGTACGGATACTGCCTGGTACGGATACTGTACGAGTGGCGGCGTGACTTTTCCAGACCCTTTGGCGTAACGAAATATCGCGGCTGGCGATGTGCCGCCACAAAAGTTGAAATTCGCACTTGCAAAGTGACGCGGCGCAGGGTTATATCGGCGCGCCTGATCAGAAGGCACAAGAGCGCGGGCGTAGCTCAGGGGTAGAGCACAACCTTGCCAAGGTTGGGGTCGTGAGTTCAAATCTCATCGCCCGCTCCAATTTTTCTTTTCGTTTCAGACACCGATCGACATGAGCTGGTTTGCAGTCCCGGCAAACCGGGCGCCGCCATGGCTGGTCACCGGCGATCGCCGCTGGTTTTGTCGCAAATAACGAACGATTTATCGCAAACCGCTTTCCCTTCGCCTTTCAGACCCTACATTGGCCCGTGAATCGATAAGAGGGCTAAGCGATAATTGGGCGAACCCAGAGAGGGCTGGTCACCATGGGCATTACCAAGCAATGCATGAAAAACCCCGCGGCCATCGCGGTGATCGTGGTCGGCATCTGTTTTCTGGGCCTTGTCAGCCTGACCAAGCTGCCGGTCCAGTTGTTTCCCAACATCGAGCGCCCGGTGATCCTGGTGCAGACCGGCTGGCGCGCCGCGTCGCCCAGGGAAATCGAGTCCGAAATCAATGAACCGCTGGAAAAGGTCCTCCAGGGGTTGCCAGGCCTCAAGGAAATGCAGAGCAATTCTTTCGCCGGGGGCAGTTGGATCAATCTGACTTTCGGTCTCGGTACCGACATGCGGCAAATGTTGATTGAGGTCATCAGCCGGCTCAACCGGCTGCCGCCGTTGCCGGTGGACGCCGATCCGCCGATCGTCCATCTCGGGGGTTGGGGCGGGGGCTCCAGTGGCCAGCTTGCCTGGTTCTTCGTTCAGTTGCTGCCCGAAAATGACGGGCGGATCGCCGACTATATCCAGTTCGTCAAGGACGTGGTCGTCCCGCGCATCGAGGCCGTTCCCGGGGTTGCCGGCGTTGACGTCGGGGCCGGGGGCCTGACGGAACCGGAGTTGCAGATCATTTTCGATCCGTTCCGCGCCGCGGAAAACGGCATCCGGATCCCCGAAATCGCGGCGAGGGTCGGCCGCGCCAACGACGTCTCCGGCGGATTTGTCGATGTCGGGCGACGCCAGTACGGGCTGCGATTTCGGGGGCGCTATTCGCCGGAACAACTGTCGGGGCTGATACTCGACTGGCGCGACGGTCGCCCGGTCCGGCTCGGCGATATCGCGGACATTCGCGCCGGGCGCGCCAAGGCCCAGCAGGCGATTTATCAAAATGGCAATCCGGCGCTCGGGATCCGGGTCGACCGGGAAACCGGCGCCAATGTGCTCAAGACGCTGACCGCCGTCAAAGAGGTGGTGGCCGAACTGCGCGACGGCCCGCTTAAGGAGCAAGGACTGTCGATCGCGATTTCCTTCGATTCCACACTGTTTATCAATCGTGCGATCAGTCTGCTGACCAATAACCTGATGATCGGAACCGTGCTGGCGACGCTGGTGCTGTGGTGGTTTCTGCGCCACGCGCGCGCCACCGCGCTGATCGCGATGACGGTGCCGATCTCGCTGTTCACCACCTTCATCGTGCTCAATTTGACCGGCCGGTCGCTGAACGTGATCTCCCTGGCCGGGCTCGCCTTCGCGGTCGGCATGGTCATGGACGCGGCGATCGTGGTGCTCGAAAACATCGTGCGCCTGCGCGAGAAGGGTGTCGGCAAGGACGAAGCGGTCAGCGACGGCACCGGCCAGATCTGGGGCGCCCTGGTCGCCTCGACCGCGACCACGGTCGCGATTTTCATGCCGGTTCTGTTCCTTGAGGATGCGGCGGGACAATTGTTTCGCGATCTTGCGCTCACAATCGCCATCGGCGTGACCGTGTCTCTGGCGGTGGCGGTGACCGTTCTGCCGACAACGGCACGCTATTGGCTGACCAGGTTGCCGCCCCGGGACGGGCATGGCGCAATTTGGGACCGGCTGAGCGCATGGATCATGCGCGCGACCGATACCTTCCGCAGACGTTTGATGTGGATTGGCGGCCTGATGCTGGGTGCGATTATTGCGACCAGCGCGCTGCTGCCTGAGCTGGATTATCTGCCGCCGGTCAAGCGCAATGCCATCGATGCGTTCATGAGCACGCCTCCCGGCACGTCGATGGAGACACTCGATCGCGAAATCATCGCCGTGATCAATGATCGGCTAAAGCCCTATATGAACGGCGACAAGGAGCCGGCGCTGCTGAACTATTACATCTGGACCTGGCCCGGCGGCGGCACCATCGGCGCGCGGCCGCTCGATTCCGGACGCATGAAGGATCTGGAGGCGGTTCTGAACCGGGAAATTCTGGCCGGCCTGCCGGATACCCAGGGTTTCGCGTCCCAGGGCGATCTGTTCGGCGGCTTTGGCGCCGAAGGCGGTTCGGTGGCGGTGCATTTGCAGTCGTCCGATGTCCGTGGCTTGTTGGAGGCGGGTTCGCAGGGCATAGCGCTCCTGAGAGCGGCGCTGCCGAATGCCAACATCAACCCCCCGGCGATTGCCGGAATGGCCCAGCCCGAGTTGAGAATCACGCCTAATGACGAGCGCATTCTTGAAGCCGGCTGGACGAGAGGCGATGTTGCCCGGATCGTCAGGGCGCTTGGTTCCGGTTTGTGGCTCGGTGAGCATTTCGACGGCGACAAGCGCCTCGACATCATCATGCGCGCCGAGCGCTGGAATGACCCGGAGCAATTCGCCGCCATACCGCTGGTGACACTGGCCGGGCACGTGGTTCCACTTGGTGAACTGGTCGAACTGGAGCGGACCGTCGGGCCGTCCAGCTTGACCCGGGTCGATGGCAGGCGGACGATCACACTCAATGTCGCGCCGCCGCAGGGCATGTCCCTGCAGCAGCTTCTCGACATCATCCGCAACGAGGTCGAACCGCAACTGCGCGCGGTTCTGCCGCCCGACGGCTCGATCCGTTATGGCGGCAGCGCCAACAGTCTCAAGAACGCCATCTCAACGATGTCGTTGAATTTCGCCCTCGCGCTCGGGATGCTGTTCCTGTTGATGGCGGCGCTGTTCAAGTCTGTACGCGATTCGCTGATGGTCGTGATTTCGATCCCTCTGGCCACGGTCGGCGGCGTGGCGGCGCTCAGACTTCTCAATCTGGTTACGTTCCAGTCGCTGGACCTGCTGACCATGATCGGCTTCATCATTCTGTTGGGCCTCGTGGTCAATAACGCGATCCTGCTGGTTCATCAAACCCGGCGTGGTGAGGCGCGCGGCCTGAGCCGTCGCGACGCGGTGGCGCAAAGTCTGCGCATGCGGCTGCGCCCGATCTTCATGAGCACGCTGACCAGTTTGTTCGGCATGGCGCCGCTGCTGTTGTTCCCCGGCGTTGGCAGCGCGATTTATCGGGGCATGGCCGCGGCGATTGTCGGCGGCATGAGTCTGAGCACCATATTTACTCTTATATTGTTACCGAGCTTGCTGCGTCTTAATGAGGGGCGCCATGTAAAGCGCGCCGGGATCGTCGACCATCGGCGGCCGGCTTCCGAAAGCGCGGTTTAAGGGAAAAGGAAGCAGCGATGGCAGTAATGGCAAAATCGGCCCCGTTGCGGTGGGTTTTGTGGAGCGTCGCGCTGTGCGCGGCATCGGCGGTCGGCGTTGCCCGGGCCCAGCAGGAACCGCCCCCGGCTCCGGTTCAGGTCGCGACCGCTCAAAATCAGCAAATGGCGCCGCAACTTGTGCTTCCGGGAACCGTTATCAGCCGCAACGACGCGCGGATCGCCGCCGAAATATCGGGGCGGGCGGACTGGGTGGCCGAAGTCGGCGCCGATTTGCGGGCTGGCGATGTGATCGCGCGCATCGACGACCGCATGTTGCGGCTGCAACTTCAGGAAAATGAAGCGATCATTAAAAGGCTCCAGGTCAATCTTCGCTATCAGCGTCAGGAGGTCGGCCGATTCGAGGAGCTGGCGGCCGCCAACAATATACCGATCAGCCGGCTTGACGAGGCGCTGTCCCGGCGCGACATGACCGAGCAGGATCTGGCCCAGGCCACGGTTGTCCGGGAAAGAACGCTTTATCAGCTTGAGCGCACCAAGGTCCGCGCCCCGTTTGCGGGCCGAATTGTCGAGCGGCTGTTGAAGCCCGGCGAATATTCAAGCGCCGGGACGGATGTGGCGCGGCTCGCCGATATATCGAACGTCGAGGTTCGGACCCAGGTGCCGGTTGCCCTGGCGCCCTATATCGCCGATGGCATGATGGTCGTGGTCGACGGCAATGGCGAGGTCCGGGAGGCCCCGATCCGAACCATGATTCCGGTGGCCGACGAAATCACCCGAATGTTCGAAATCCGGATTTCAATTCCCGCCAATCACTGGGTAATCGGCGGGGCGGTCAGGGTTTCCGTGCCCAGCGGGACGCCTCGTTCGGTGATTGCGGTGCCGCGGGACGCGCTGATTTTGCGCAGCGACAACACCTATGTGTTTAAAATAGACGGCGACAATATCGCTGAACGTGTCATCGTGCGTACGGGAGCGGCTAACGGCCAGTTTATCGAAGTGCTTGGACCGCTACAGGCCGGTGACAAAGTCGTTGTGCGTGGCGGGGAGCGCTTGCGGGACGGGCGCAAAGTGGTCGCCGGGGCGGTTTCCTGAAGAGGGCGCGATTGAGATGAGGTTGAGTGCGGTCCTGAATGACAAGACCAGGCTGTTTTGGTCTTTGCAGACCCTGGGATGGCTGGGATACGGCGTCTACACCTACCTGTCGGGCACCTTTCTGCATGGGCGCGGCTGGCTCTATTGCACCAATGCGTTTATCTATGCGGTGGTCGGCTTCCTGCTCACCCATGGCGGCCGCTTGCCGAACAGGGCGATTCCGGGTTTGGCTGATATTGGCCGAAAAGGGTCTGAGCGATACCGTCCATCAGGCCAAAGTCAGGCAATCGCTCGAATTATTGGCCGCCAACATGAAGCCGGGCGACCTCGCCGAAGCCGATCGGCGGGCGCAAGGCTGGGTTCCGATAACCGCCGCCGTCGCCGAGCACTAATCGTCCAGATTGGGCACAAACCCCGGACACATATTTTCGACCGGAATGCCCACAGCCGGCGACACCAGGCGTTTGACTTCCGCAAACACCGCGTCAAGCGGCCGGCTGGCGTCGACCTCGACCATTGGCGCGTCGTTAAAGGTCAGCTTTTCGGTGACCGCCACCTTGATTTCGATATCGTGCCGCCGATGATCTGGCTTTCGCGATAACGCGGTCTCGGGGTCGATTTTCAGCTTGACGACGAGATCGGGCCTGGCCGCGACCATCCGGTCATAAAGCCGACGCTCCGCCGCCGCCAGACGGCTGACGATGAAACCCTCGGCGCGCGCCGCTGAAAGCAGCGGTCCGTCATAAATTCCCGGCACTTCCATCTGGGGATAGCGGTCGGTTATCACGGCGTAGCCTTCGTCGCGAAGCCGGCGCGCCGCCTTGAAGCGGGCCAGGCGCTTGCGGCTCAGGGCATACATGACGATGGCTGTCATCGGGCCGGGTATTTTCTGTTTCTTGTCTCTGGCCTGATCGGCCCGCCTGACCATCAGGGAGGCGAGCCATTTGCCCGCCGCGCCCATATCGGCGATCTTGTCGCGGATATCGGCGGAGCCCAGGCCCAGATAACAGTTTTGGGCCTTGCGGCGCCGGGCGATAGTCTTCGCCAGCATCTCGGCAAGGGTCGATTTGCCCGATCCGTCCGCGCCGATCAGCGCAATCAGGACGCCCTGTTCCGGGCCTCGCCCGCAAAAGAAATCGCTTGTGTTTTCGGTATGGGTCATGGTCAAAACAGAGTAACTGAGCAAGCTGTGGGCATTTCAAATGAAGCAGGCGCCTCTGTTCAGTTTTTTGGGAAATTCCACTCAAGAATCGGTTTCATTCCCCGGCTAAAGGCGCTAACAATGCAACGGTTTATAAATAAACAATCGCTAAAATCACACTTCTTATTCAGATAAACGTCGGATCGCCGCCAATGCGGATGCCGAGATGAACCTGATCAACGGAAAACCCCGGGAACATAAGAAATCCCATGTCGAGAAGGTCCTGCGCTATGCGGCTGATCGGCTCGACGACGCGCGCGCGGAGGAATTCGCCAGATTTATCCATCTGTTCTGCGCCACATTGGCGCCGGAGGAGGTTCTCGAGTTTGCCGTCGAGGACCTGTATGGGGCCGCCTTCTCGGCCTGGGCATTCGCGGAACGCCGCGAGCCGGGGACCGCCATGGTTCGGGCCTTTAATCCGAATCTTGAGGAACATGGCTGGCGGTCGACCCATACCATTATCGAAATCGCCAACGATGACATGCCGTTTCTGGTCGACTCGGTTACGGCCGAACTGACCGGCCTCGGCCGTGACATTCATCTGGTCAACCATCCGGTGATGACGGTCAGGCGGGACGGCGAGGGTCGGCGGACCGCGATCTTCGAGCCACACGAGTCGCCCGCCGGCCAGACGACGGAACGGGATGAAACGATCGCCGAATCCGTCATGCAAATCCAGGTCGACGAGCAAACGGCGCCGGAAAGCCTTGAGACCATCACCACGCGAATTTCGTGCGTTCTCGCGGACGTGCGGGCGGCCGTCGAGGACTGGCGGCCGATGCTCGACGAGCTTGACGAAACGATCACGACCCTTGGACAGCAGCAAACCTCGCCGGTCGATCAGGAAGAGCTCGACGAGGTGATCGCCTTTCTCGAATGGCTTGGCGACAATCACTTTACGTTCCTGGGCTTTCGGGAATACGAATTCCGCGGTGAAGTTGGCGGCGAAGACCTCGAAATTGTCGAGGGGACGGGTCTGGGAATCCTTCGTGATCCCGAATTTCACGTTGTGAGAGGTCAGGAGGGGCTTGCGGGGATTTCATCGGAAGTCCGGCACTTTCTTCAGCTCCCCGACCCGATCATCATCACCAAGGCCAATGTAAGATCCAACGTTCACCGTCCGGTGCATCTCGACTATATCGGCGTCAAGAAATTTGATGACCGGGGCCGGCTGGCAGGAGAGCGCCGCTTCATCGGTCTGTTTACATCCGTCGCCTATAACCGAAGCACGACGGTCATCCCGCTGCTGCGCCGCCGGGTCCGACGGACCGCCGAGCGGGCCGGCTTTCTGCCCGCGAGCCATGACCAGAAGGCGCTCCTGAACATCCTCGAGAATTTCCCCCGGGACGAGCTGTTTCAGATCAGCGACGAAGAACTCTACCAGACCAGTCTCGGGATTTTGCGGCTGCAAGGGCGCCCGCGCCCCAAGGCCTTTCTCCGCCCCGACCGGTTCGAGCGGTTTGTTTCCGTGCTTGCTTATGTGCCGCGCGAGATTCACGACACCAGCCTGCGGCTCAAGGTCGGGGCGATCCTGGCCAAGGCCTATAACGGCAGCATTTCGGCCCAGTACACCCAGGTTGGCGACGATGTGCTGGCGCGGCTGCACTTTATCGTCAAGACCACACCGGGCCATGTTCCCGACATCGATCCCGACGAGATCGACCGGCAAATCGCCAAGGCCACCCGGACCTGGAGCGACCATCTTAACGAGGCCCTGATCGCCCGTTGGGGCGAAGAGCGCGGCAACCAGTTGTGGTCGAATTACGGCGCCGCCTTTTCCCTTTCCTACCGCGAGGATTTCCAGCCCGAGGTGGCGCTGGTCGATATTGAGAAATTCGAACGTCTGACGTTGCCGGACGCCATCGCCTTCAACATTTATCGGGCGATCGAGGATCGGCCAGACGCGATCCGGCTCAAGATTTATCACGCCAGCAGCCTGATCCCCCTGAGCGATTGCCTGCCCAAGCTCGAGAATATGGGGCTGAAGGTCATTGAGGAGCAGGCCTACGAGATCAAGCGGCGCGATGCGAACGACAGCACCTGGATGCACGATTTCTACATGGTCGATTCATCCACCGCCGAGCTTGATCTGGGCAACCTCAAACCCCGGCTCGAAGAGGCCTTCGCGCGGGTATGGTCCGGCGAGGCTGAGGACGACGGGTTCAACAGCCTTGTTCTGCACGTCGGCCTGGAATGGCGCCAGGCCGTTATCCTGCGCGCCTATGCCAAATATTTGCGCCAGATCAACTCGACATTCAGCCAGGCCTATATGGAATCGACCCTGGCCGGCGCTCCGGCCATAACGACTTTGCTGATCGAGCTGTTCGGGACATTGTTCGACCCCGCCGTCCCGGGCGACGGCAACGGCGAAAAACGGTCGGCCAGGATCATCCGGAAGATCAAAAGAAAGCTGCGTGGCGTCGCCAGCCTCGATCAGGATCGTATTTTCAGGCAATTCCTGAATCTGATCCGATCCACCTTGCGCACCAACTACTATCAAGTTGACGACGACGGTGGGCCCAAACCCTATTTGTCGTTCAAACTCGATAGCCGGGAGATCGAGGATTTGCCAATCCCGCGTCCCTGGGCCGAGATTTTCGTTTATTCGCCGCGTGTGGAGGGGGTTCATCTGCGTGGCGGCAAGGTGGCGCGTGGCGGGTTGAGATGGTCCGATCGCCGCGAGGATTTCCGAACCGAGATTCTTGGGCTCATGAAGGCCCAGATGGTCAAGAATGCCGTGATTGTGCCGGTCGGCGCGAAAGGCGGATTCGTTCCCAAGCAGCTTCCGGCGGAAGGCGGCCGGGATGCCCTGATGGAAGAAGGCATCGCCTGTTACAAGACATTCATCAGGGGCCTCCTTGATCTTACCGACAGTTTGGTCGAGGGAGAGGTCTCGCCGCCGCCCATGGTCGTGCGTCGGGACGACGAAGATCCTTATCTCGTGGTGGCGGCCGACAAGGGTACCGCGTCACTCTCCGATATTGCGAACGGGGTGTCCGCGGAATGCGGCTTCTGGCTCGGCGATGCTTTCGCGTCGGGTGGTTCGGCTGGCTATGACCACAAGAAAATGGGGATTACCGCGCGCGGCGCCTGGGTTTCGGTGCAGCGGCATTTTCGGGAACTGGGCGTGGATGTGCGCCGCACGCCATTCACCGTGATCGGTATCGGCGACATGTCGGGGGACGTGTTCGGCAACGGCATGTTGTCTTCGAAGTGCATACGCCTGGTCGGGGCCTTCGATCATCGCCACATCTTCATCGATCCCGAACCGGATCCGGCGACCAGCTTCGAGGAGCGGCAGCGGCTATTCGATCTGCCGCGGTCTTCCTGGGCCGATTACAACGCAAGGCTGATATCAAAGGGCGGCGGAGTATTCGATCGGACAGCCAAGGCAATTCCGCTGTCGGCCCAGATGAAGGGGCTGTTGAAGGTCGATGAAAATGAAGTGACGCCCCAGGCGCTGATTCGCGCGCTGTTGCAGGTTGAGGCCGACCTGCTGTGGATCGGCGGCATCGGCACCTATGTCAAGGCGCATGGCGAGGCGAGCTCGGAAGTCGGAGATCGCGCAAACAACGCGCTGCGCGTCAATGGCCGGGATTTAAGGGTCAAAGTGGTCGGTGAGGGCGGCAATCTGGGGCTGACGCAGCGCGGCCGCATCGAGTTCGCCCGCGCCGGTGGCCGGTTGAATACCGATTTTGTCGATAATTCGGCGGGTGTCGATTGCTCGGACCATGAAGTCAACATCAAGATTTTGATCAATGCCCTGGTCGTCGACGGCGATATGACAGGCAAGCAGCGCAACCAGTTGCTTGAGGAAATGACCGACGATGTAGCCGAGATGGTGCTGAAGCATAATTACCGTCAGGGCCACGCCATAACCATCGCCGAATCGCAGGGAGCGACGCTGCTTGACTCGCAAACCCGGCTGATGCACCGGCTGGAGCGGGCCGGTAAGCTCAATCGGGAACTCGAATCCTTGCCGGGCGATGAGGATATGGCCGCGTTGCAGGCCGCCCAAAGAGGGCTCTCACGCCCGGAAATCGCCGTCCTTCTTTCCTACGCCAAGATGTCGCTGTTCGATACGCTGCTCGAAAGCGATGTTCCCGATGATTCTTATCTGGAGCGGGACCTTCTTCGAGCGTTCCCCAAACCGCTCGCCAGCAAATTCGCCCATTCCATCAGCCGGCATCGGTTGCGCCGGGAAATCATCGCCACGTTGCTTTCCAACAGCGTCATCAATTGGGTCGGCCCGTCTTTCATCGACCGGATCGAGGAAGACACAGGCATGGCGCCGGAAGACATCGTGCGGGCTTTTGTCGCCACCAGGGAGGCGTTCGAGCTGCCGGCGCTGTGGCGGGGGGTTGACGATCTTGACAACTGGGTAACCGCCGGGGTTCAGACCGAACTGACCATGGAAATCGTGACGCTGGCTCACCAGCAGACGATCTGGTTCCTGAACAATGCGGGACAGCCGCTGGATATCGCCGCCACCATCAGCGCCTATGCCCCAGGGATCAAAGCCTTGTGCCTGGGCCCCGAATCGTTGCTGTCTGATTTCGAGGCTCAGGCGTTGCGCCAGAAGCGGGCGGCCTGGGTGGATCAGGGCGTGCCCTACGAGCTGGCGCATAATATCGCCAGTCTGGAACCGCTGGAATCGGCGACCGATATCTGTTTCGTGGCCAATGCGACCGGTCGAACCGTCGAGGACGTCGCCCAGGCATATTTCGAACTCGGCAGCTATCTGGGCCTTAACTGGTTGCGCACGGCGGCAGAGGCGATCGAAGCACGGGAGCACTGGTCGTCCCGTGCGGTCGCCTATCTGATCGAGGACCTTTATGGCCAGCAGCGGGCGCTGACGAACCGCGTCCTGGTGTCTTACGAGGCTGACAACACCGAGGACGCGCTTGCCAAATGGACGGACCGTTACAAGCCGGCGCTCGAGCGCAGCCAGAACATGATCACGGAGCTGAAATCCAGCGGGAACATGACGATTGCCAAGTTGGCTTACGCCAACCGGCATGTGCGCGGCCTGCTGCACAACGGCCCGGAAACGTAAGACTGTTCAGCGCCAGGCAGTGGGTGAACGGGTAACAAGAGAGGCCTCCGAAACCGGGCCGCCGGCGGGTGGAGCGGCAACTCGGCGCGCCCGTCTCGGATGGGCGTTGTTCGACTGGGCCAATCAGCCTTATTTCACCCTGATCACGACATTTATTTTCGCACCCTATTTCGCAACCGCTGTGATCGGTGACGCGGTACGCGGCCAGACGCTGTGGTCTTACGCACAGTCGGTCGCGGGCCTGCTGATAGCCTTGGCCGCGCCTGTTGCCGGCGCCATCGGCGATGCACGGGGCCCGCGCAAACCGTGGATCGCCGGGTGCACGGTGATCGCCATGGCCGCGATGGGGGCGCTGTGGTTCGCCGTGCCGGGCGCCCCAGGATCCGCCGTGCCGGTCCTAAGCGCGGTGGTGATAGCGGCGCTCGCGGTCGAGATCGCGATCGTGTTCAATAACGCCATGCTACCCGGCCTGGCGACAGCCAGCCATATCGGCCGGCTGAGCGGATTCGGATGGGGCCTGGGCTATGTTGGCGGTCTGGTGGCGCTGTTGATCGTCGCCTTCGTTTTTGCACAACCGTGGTTCGGCCTCGACGCGCCGCGCCATGAACCGGCCCGCCTGACGGGGCCGTTTTCGGCGCTGTGGCTGGGCCTGTTCGTCATTCCGCTGTTTCTGTACACGCCCGATCAGGCCCGCGCTCTCCGCAAGATCCCGCCGGGCGGCGCCCCCCCGCGCAAAGGGCTTGTGGAAGCGGTTCGAGCGGTTTTGCGTCACCGCAATATCGCCGTGTTCCTGATCGGACGCATGCTCTATTTCGATGGGCTGTCGGCGATTTATGCCTTTGGCGGCATTTATGCGGCCGGCATCTTCGGCTGGGAGACCCGCACGCTGGGACTGTTCGGCATCGTGCTTATCGTCTTTTCCATGATCGGCGCTTTCGCCGGCGGCTGGTTCGATGACCGCATGGGATCGAAGCGCACCATAATCCTTGGTCTGCTCGGCGTTATTCTGGGAACGCTCGGCATCCTGTCGATATCGTCCGGCGAAGTTTTTTTCGTGTTTGACCTGGATCCGGTGGCGCCCGGCAATGGCTTGTTCGCCACGGCCGCCGAGCGTTTCATGCTTGTGTTTTCGGCGCTGGTTGGAATTTGCGGCGGCCCGGTCCAGGCGGCGAGCCGGACCCTGTTGGCGCGCCTCGCCCCCCATCGCGAGCGCGCCAAATATTTTGGCCTTTACGCGATGTCCGGCAAGGCGACGGCGTTTCTGGCGCCGTTGCTGGTCGGCATTTTCACCACGCTTTTTCATAGCCAACGCGCGGGTCTGGCCGTGATTGTGGTTTTTCTGGTCGCGGGCCTCGCGATTCTCACCCGTGTTAGCGAGGAACGGCCGTGAGGCCCGGTGATAGCTTAGTGGCGGAAATGGCGCATGCCGGTGAAAACCATGGCCAGGCCGGCTTCGTCGGCGGCGGCGATGATTTCATCGTCGCGTATCGACCCGCCGGGCTGAATGACCGCCGTGGCCCCGGCTTCGGCGGCGGCCAGCAGCCCGTCGGCGAACGGGAAAAAGGCGTCCGACGCAACCACCGACCCTTCGGTGAGCGGGCGGTCCATCCCGGCGGCATCGGCCGCGTCCCGGGCTTTTTGGGCCGCCACCCGGGCCGAATCCACCCGGCTCATCTGACCGGCGCCAATGCCCACGGTGGCGCCGTCCCGGACATAGATGATGGCGTTCGATTTGACATGTTTGCACACCGTGAAGGCGAGCAGCATATCGGCCATTTCCTGCTCGCCCGGGTTTCGTTTGGTGACAATCTCAAGAGCGTCGGTCGGCATGACCGCCGCGTCCCGGCCTTGCACCAGAAGGCCGCCGGCCACCGATCGGAACACCAGGCCGCTGTCGCGGGGATCGGCGAGGCGACCGGTCAGCAACAGCCGCAAATTCTTTTTGGTGGCGAGAATCTCGCGCGCGGCCGGGTCGGCATCGGGGGCGATCACCACTTCGGTGAAGATTTTGGCGATCTCGCCGGCGGTCTCGGCATCGATCGGACTGTTGAGCGCGACGATCCCGCCAAAGGCGCTGACCGGGTCGCATGCCAATGCCTTGCGATAGCATCCGGCCAGGGTCGACCCGCGCGCCACGCCGCTTGGATTGGCATGTTTGATGATCGCCACCGCGGGCCCGTCTGAGGGCGCGAACTCGCTGATCAGTTCGAACGCGGCGTCGCAATCGCCGATATTGTTGTAGCTGAGCGCCTTGCCCTGGATCTGTTCCGCCGTGGCGATCCCCGGCCGGTCGTCTCCGCTGGTGTAAAAAGCGGCTTTCTGGTGCGGATTTTCACCGTAACGCAAGGTCTGACTCCGCGCGCCGGCGATCACCAGGGTTTCCGGCAGATCCTCGGCTCTCTGGGATTGAAACCAGTTGGAAATCGCGGCGTCGTAGGCGGCGGTGCGGGTAAACGCCTTGGCCGCCAGACGGCGGCGCAATCCAATCGTGGTCGCGCCGCCCTGTTCATTCAATTCGGCTTCAAGCGCGGCATAATCGGCGGGATCGGTTATGACTATGACGTCGGCGTGGTTCTTGGCCGCCGAACGGATCATGGCCGGGCCGCCAATATCGATATTTTCGATGCATTCATTGAGCCCGGCGCCGCGCTTTACCGTTTGTTCGAACGGATAGAGGTTGACGACCAGCAGGTCGATCCGGGAAATGCCGAGATCGTCCATCGCCTTGACGTGCCCGGGATTGTCGCGCACCGCGAGCAGGCCGCCATGGACCTTGGGATGCAGGGTCTTGACCCGGCCGTCCATGGTCTCCGGGAAACCGGTGTAATCGGAAACCTCGCGGACCGGAATCCCGGCTTCCGCCAGCATTCGGGCGGAGCCGCCGGTGGACAGTATCTCGATGCCCTGTCGAGCCAGCAGTCGACCCAGATCGACAATGCCGGTCTTGTCCGAAACCGAAACAAGCGCGCGCGCAACGGGCCGCAGCCCGTCGGATTGGTGGTTTTCCTTGGTCATGGCTTACGATACCCCGAAGATGATGAGAAAAAGGGGAAGTCGTCCCCCGCGTAATACCGTTTGGCGCCGCGTCAATCGAACAAACGATTATAGCTGCTTGATCGACCAGTTTATCGCTGTCTCCGTACCCGAAAGACGGCTGCTGACGACGATCTGCTCACAACGCCGGCTGGCGCCCTGCTGCCCCAGATAAATGCTTTCCTCAACCGATATCGCGCCGCCCCGGGCATGGAAGCGCCACCCCCCGCCCCGGGGCAGGCGCAGCAAGACCGACTCGCCGTTCTGAACGATCGAGCTGTTGACCGTCGGATGGAGGTGGAACCGGACGTCGAACGACAGCCCGCCGTTGCGCTCCGCGCCCGGTCCGTTCACGATGTCCTCGCCCCGCACATCCTTGCCCGACGGGTCGAGATACAGTCGGCGGCGATGAACAAGTCCGTAGGTTCGCTGGTAACCGTCGTGGCGGGCCTCTACCCAGACCGATCCATCCGTTTCCTCGCGGGACCCGGCGACCGAGCTTGGTCGTGCCCCAATGCGTCCGTTCCCCATGATCGCGCAGGAGTTTCGATTGTCGATCACCAGCGTTGAATGGGCCGCGCTCGATCGAACCACCCGATCCCAGGCGGGGCCGGCCTGGGCGGGCCCGACGCTGCCGCAGTTGACGATCAGTCGTTCCTTGCCGATCGACATCTCGAAGCTTAACGCGCCGGCATGGGCCCGGCCGCTGAAGTCGGCGGGTGGCGGCGTTCCGGTATCGACAATAATCCTGGTGCGTCCGGCGGCCAGGCCATGGAATCCGCTTTGAGGCGAATGGTGGGGCGCCTTGCCCCTGGCCCGGGCGTGTTCGAGGGCCAGGCTGACGAGCGTGGAACTTTCCTCGAAACCGCCATTGAACAGTGCCAATCCGCCGTCGCCATGGCGGAAAAACCGCAGGGTCGGGGCCATGCGGTCAATCCTGTTCTGGATTTCGAGCGCAAATTCGTGGTCGGCGCCGAGCAGTGTATCTCGCAGGGCGATCAGGATCTGGAGCGCCGCGAGATGTTCGGATGGATTACGGGTAATGTATCCGCCGTCGGGCAGGATTTGCACCGCCAGCGTTTCGCGCACAAGCTTCAGGGCGCGCGCCAGCCGTCGCGTGCCGTCGGGCAGGCACAGGCCGCCATATGCCAAACCGACCACCGCGATGAGCCGGGGCAGCGCGCCATCGGCGGTTGGCCACGCCCGGGCGAGATGACGGGCCTGACGGGCAATGCTGTTCAGGACCGCGTCGCGGTGCGCCGGGTCGGCGCTGGCGATCGTCAATCGGTCGTGACGCATCCACGCCACGATCCGGCTGGCCAGCACGTGCGGCCGCCACGCCAACGGATGCCAATCGCTGTATCTTTCGATCCAGGAACGCACCAGCGCCTGCACCTGGCGTTTGGCGGAGTCGCCCTCGCAAGCCTGAAAATGTCGAAGCCAGTCAAATCCGTGTATCGCTTCGAGCCATGGTTCGCTGGCCCCCTCCAATGCCCAGGGAATGCCGTTTGGCGCGGTCAGGGTCTGTCCCGCGAAGTCGTAGCGGCCTCGAAACAGCGCATTTCCGATGTCGACGCTGCCGGGCTGGGGGTCGCGGGGTGTGAGGCGCAGGCGATCCAGTCGACGGCCGCCGAGGGTATAACCATAAAGCGGCGACACATAACCGGCGTTCTTCAACGACCGCCACAGGTCCCGCAACGCGCCACGGGCCGGATCAAACAGTTTTTCGTGTCGCCGCTCAGACATGTCCGCCCCGCCAGCCCGTTGCCGTGAACGTTTCAGTTGTCCTTGTTGTCACCGCGTAACCGGGCAATGTTAGCCGCATATTGTTTGGGACCGCCGACGAAACTCGCGGTTCCGGCGACCAAAACATCGGCCCCGGCGGCAATCGCCTGTGGCGCTGTTTCCGGCGTAATGCCGCCATCGACTTCGAGGTCGATCAACCGCCCGGTCTCGTCGATCATTTTTCTTAAGGTCGCGATCTTGGCCAACTGATTGCTGATGAATTTCTGCCCGCCGAAGCCGGGATTGACGCTCATCACCAGGATCATGTCCATGTCATCGATCAGATGGCGAATGCTCTCGACCGGCGTGGCCGGATTCAGCGAAACGCCAGCCTTGATGCCGCGTGATTTGATCCGCTGAATGGTCCGATGGAGATGGGGCCCCGCCTCGGCGTGCACGGTCAGGATATCAGCGCCGGCGTCGACGAAGGCGTCAATATAACCGTCCACCGGGGATATCATCAGATGGACGTCGAACAGGCGGTCTGAAAAGGGCCGAAGCGCCTTGACCACCGCCGGGCCGATCGAAATGTTGGGGACGAAATGGCCGTCCATGACATCGACATGGATGTAATCGCCGCCGGCGGCGCTGATCGCGCGAATCTCGTCGCCGAGTCTGGCGAAATCAGCGGATAAGATCGACGGCGATATGCGAACCGGTTGTTGCATCTGTTGTCCTTACCAGCTTGGCAAAACGGCTGCAAGCGATGCTGGTCGCGGCCGCTCGATCATGGGCGCGGGTTTAGCCGGTCTTGCGCAGGCGCGCGACGAAAAATCCGTCAAGGCCGCCGCGATCGGTCCAGTGACTGGGCAGTGTCCTGAGATCGCCGTCCCCGGTGATGAAACTTTCGATCCCTTCAAGCTCGTCCGGCCGGATTGGCAGCTGCTCGGCCAGTCCGGTCTCAGACAATGCGGCGGCAATCGCCTGGGGGCCTTCTTCGGGTTGAAGCGAACAGGTGCAATAGATCAGCACGCCGCCGGGGGTCAACATATCGAGCGCCGATCGGATCATCCGCCGTTGCAGCCTTGACACCGAGGCGACGTCTTCGGGCGTCCGCAAATGGGCGATATCCGGGTGGCGGCGCATGGTTCCCGTGGCGGTGCACGGGGCGTCGAGCATGATGAAATCCACCGGCTCGCCGGGCCGCCATGTGGTGACGTCGGCCGCGACCTGCTCGGCGTCAAGGCCAAGCCGGGCCAGATTGCGCCCGACTCTTTCGAGCCGCCGGGCCGAGCGGTCGACCGCCGTCACGATTGCGCCCTGTGCCGCCAACTGGGCGGTTTTACCGCCGGGGGCTGAGCACAGGTCGATCACTCGACGGCCTGAGATGTCGCCGAACAGGCGGGCCGGCAACGCCGCCGCCGCATCCTGGATCCACCAGACGCCGTCGTCATAACCGGCCAGCGTTTCGATCCGGCCCCCGGTTTTTCTTCGCAGGCTGCCGGTCGGCAGTATCCCGGCATCGAGGCGCTCGGCCCACTGATGCGGGTCGGCCCCCGGCTTGAGGGTGAAATCGAGGGGCGGCTCCTTCATATGCTGGACCATGATCGCCGCCGTCGCCTCGGCGCCGTAGGCCGCGTTCCACGACTGCGCCAGCCAGCCCGGCACGTTGATGCCGATATCCGCGACCCGCGTGGCGAGCAGCGCCGGGCCTTGTTCGGCGACCCGGCGCAGCACCGCATTGACCAGACCCTTGAGGCCGCGAATCCCCGGCGATCGATCCTGGGCCGCCATCACGACCGAGCCGTCGACCGCGGCATGGGCCGGGGTGTCGAGGAACAAAAGCTGGGTCGCGCCCAGCCGCAGGATATCGTGGGCCCGCGCCCGTTTGGCCGGGAGCGGCCGATCGAGAAAGCAGCCGATCACGGCGTCGATCTGGCCCAGCCGCCGCAAAGCGGTGGCGACCAGCCTGCGGACGAAGGCCCGGTCGCGCCGGTCGCAGGACGCCAGACCGTCGCGCCGTTCGAGCGCGTCTTGCCAGGCCTCGTCCAGCGGCCGCCGCTTTCTGATGACGGCCTCGAACAACTCAAGTGCGGCGCGTCGGGGCGCGAGGGGGGTGGTCATGGACGGGCACTCACCATTGCGGGGGCTTTTTGGGCTGAACAGACACCGGGTTCATCGCGAAGCGGCGCCGATGATGACAGGATTGGTACTTAACAGGAATTGCGGCAAGGCGCTATTGTCGTGCGGATATAACGAGCAAGGTGATTAGATATGAGCGAGCATGCACCGGCACAAAAATCCGCCGGGCCTTCGGATCCCAATCAAGAGACGGCCAAGGAAAAACCAGCACCCAGGCGGCCCAAGGAAATCGGCGGACCCAAAGGGCCCGAGCCCACCCGCTATGGCGACTGGGAGCGCAAAGGCATCGTCAGCGATTTCTGAACCGGGGCCTTCGCAAAGATTCCCCGTAATCGCCAAATGTTCACTGAAAGCTCCGTGAATGTTCCGGTTTCAATCCCGATATTAAGGTAAATCGCGGCGGTTATATGCCCTGCAAACCCACGACTCGACTCCCTCTCTGATTAACATGATCAGACCATAGAGTTGAGCCATAAGCATCCTTAGCGTCCACCAGCTTCATAGGACGGTAGGGTGAGGTCGACGAGACCTATTTTGGCGGCACGCCCGGAGAGCAGCGTCAAAGATTCGTTTCTGGCCGGCGAAGAATTCGCCTCAGATGGTCGCGTTAATCACGGCAGCGGCGAATACGTGCGTGGCGAAATTCACACCAACACCTGAAGCGATATGTCTGTGAATTCGACTACAGACACAGCCACTGCAAGATCACTGACTGGGAGCGCACAGCGGAAGTCCTCAAGGGTATCACCGGCAAGCGCCTGACCCATCGGCGGCCTGACGCGCCCGTGCAAGCCTAAACAGCACGCAAAAGCCTACTGCCGCTGGCGAAAGACTCAACATAAGCGCGAATAAATTCGGCAAACATCCCGATGTGCTCGTCAGATTCCAGTTTCGCCAAAATTCTTGGACTGGCGCTCGGGTCAGTTGAATCCAATTCGTAGATAAAAATACCCGAATCATCAAAAT
>JBHHWG010000027.1:0-34634 GCA_046756385.1 Sphingomonadales bacterium
GGTCTATGTCGGGTCCAAGACCGGCCGCGACGGTATCCATGGCGCGACCATGGCGTCGGCGGAATTCGACGATGACAGCGAAGAAAAACGCCCCACCGTCCAGGTCGGCGATCCATTTACCGAAAAACTGCTGATCGAGGCTTGCCTGGAGCTGATGGCGGGCGACGCCATTGTCGCAATCCAGGATATGGGCGCGGCGGGCCTGACCTCATCGTCCGTGGAGATGGCGTCAAAAGGCGGCGTCGGCATCGAGATCAATCTCGACAAGGTGCCAAACCGCGAAACCAGCATGACGGCCTATGAGATGATGCTGTCGGAAAGCCAGGAGCGCATGCTCATGGTTCTCAAACCCGGACGCGAAGAAGACGCGCTTGCTGTTTTCGACAAATGGGGGCTCGATTTCTCGGTCATTGGCGAGGTAACCGACAGCGGGCGGCTTACGCTCCTCCAGAACGGTGAAACCGTCGCCGATATTCCCCTCGATATTCTCGCTGATAATGCCCCTGAATATGACCGGCCCCACGAGCCGACACCGCCCGCCCGGGAGATAGATCCCGCCGACATTCTCGAACCCGCCGACCCCTGCGCCGCATTGGCGTGGCTGATGGGCGGCCCCGAGCTATCGAGTCGGCGTTGGATTTGGGAACAATATGACCACATGGTGATGGCGGACGCCGTGCAGCGGCCGGGCGGCGATGCCGCCGTCGTCCGGGTTCACGGCACCCAAAAAGGCCTCGCCATCACCACCGACTGCACGCCGCGATACTGCCAGGCCGATCCGGTGCGGGGCGGTCGTCAGGCGGTGGCGGAGGCCTGGCGCAACATCACGGCCGTCGGCGCCAAACCCTTGGCGATTACCGACTGCCTTAATTTCGGCAATCCCGAACGGCCCGAGATCATGGGCCAGTTCGCCGGCGCCATTCAGGGCATGGGCGAAGCCTGCCGGGCGCTCGACTTCCCGGTGGTTTCGGGGAATGTCTCATTTTACAACGAAACCAACGGCAAGGGCGTTCCGCCTACCCCGGCGGTTGGCGCCGTTGGGGTGCTGGAGACGTTGTCGTCCATGGCTACGCTGGCGTTCAAGGCTGAAGGCAGCGCGATCGTTCTGGTCGGCGAGACCACCGGCCATCTCAGCGCCTCGCTATATTTGCGCGACATGGCAGGCCGCGAGGAAGGCACGCCTCCCCCGGTTGACCTGACGGCTGAGCGGCGCAACGGGGACTGGGTGCGCGAATGCATCGGCCGGGGACTGCTCCGGGCCTGCCACGATATTTCCGATGGCGGCCTGCTGGTGGCGGTCGCGGAAATGGCGCTGGCCGGTGATGTCGGCGCGACCATCGAGCCCGACCTGACCACCCTGCCCCGCCATGCCTTCCTGTTTGGCGAGGATCAGGCGCGCTACGTCCTGGAAGTCGGCGCCGGGCAGCTTGCTGAAGTACTGGAGGACGCCGTGAAACAGGGCGTGCCGGTAACGGTGGTTGGCCACACCGGCGGTGAGGCATTGACAGTTGACGGGAAAAACACCATATCGCTAACGGATTTACGAATGGCGCACGAAGGTTGGTTTCCAGACTTCATGGCCTCGCGTTAAAGAACTTCGAACCACGAAAAGGAGCAAAACTGATGGCGATGGATCGGGAAGAGATCGAACGCTTGATCAAGAGCGCGTTGCCCGATGCGACGGTCACGATCGAGGATTTGGCGGGCGACGGCGACCACTATGCCGCCAGGGTGATTTCGGCGGCCTTCGCCGGCAAGAGCCGGGTGCAACAGCATCAGCTCGTTTACAAGGCGCTGCGCGGAAATATGGGCGATGCGCTGCACGCCCTTGCGCTTCAGACCCAGACACCGGAATCCTGACTGCACCCTGTCACCAGATCAGAACAACAGGCCTTTGCACCAAATAGGAGTTCAACATGAGCGATAATCCCGTTTTCGAGAGAATCGGAAAAGAAGTAAAAGACAGTTCGGTGGTCCTGTTCATGAAGGGAACGCCGACATTTCCCCAATGCGGGTTTTCATCCACCGCGGTCGCGATCCTCAATCACCTGAATGTGGAGTTCACGGGCGTCGACGTTTTGATGGACCCCGAGATCCGGGACGGCATCAAAGCGTTCAGCGACTGGCCGACGATCCCTCAGCTCTATGTAAAAGGCGAGTTTGTGGGCGGCTGCGACATCATGCGGGAGATGTTCGAAACCGGCGAACTCCAGACCCTGTTCGCTGATCAAGGGTTGAGCAAACAAACCGCCTGAACCAGATTCATTTCGACAAAAAAGGCGCGCCAAGTGGCGCGCCTTTTCTTTTGTCCCATTCGAGCTGGCGTTAAGGCTAGCGCGAATAATACTCGACAACCAGATTGGGTTCCATCTGGACCGGGTAAGGCACGTCCGCGAGCTGCGGCGTGCGCACGAAGGTTGCCTTCATCTTTTTATGATCGACGTCGACATAGTCAGGTGTATCGCGCTCCGGCGATTGCGTGGCTTCAAGCACAATATTCAGATCGCGCGAACGCTCCCGAAGTTCGACGACATCGCCTTCGCGCAACCGATAGCTCGGAATATTGACGCGCTTGCCATTGACCAGAACATGGCCATGGTTGATAAGCTGGCGCGACGCGAACACAGTGATTGCGAATTTCGCCCGATAGACGGCCGCGTCCAGCCTGCGCTCCAGCAGCCCGATCAGGTTCTCGCCTGTGTCGCCCTTGCACCGGTCAGCCTCGCTGTAGGTGCGGCGGAATTGCTTTTCGGTGATGTTGCCGTAATAGCCTTTAAGCTTCTGCTTGGCACGCAACTGAATGCCAAAGTCCGAAAGCTTGCCGCGCTTGCGGTTTTGGCCCGCCTCGCCGGGGCCATATTCCCTATTATTGAACGGGCTTTTGGGCCGCCCCCAGAGGTTTTCGCCCAGGCGGCGGTCGATTTTATGTTTAGCCCTGATCCGTTTGGTCATTTCCGCGCTCAATATGCAAATAATTCAACAGGGCCATAGCCCGTGGACAGGCGCGTAATATACGCGCGCCCATCCGGTTGTCAAACCTATTTCCACTCGGGCCGGGCAGCTTTCCGCGCCCATGGAATAGCCGTCTTAACGGCGGCTCGCCAAGGCGCCGATGATGCCCCGCAAGGTTCGCACGTCCTGCCCGGTCAGGCGCGAACGCAAGATCATGTTGCGCAACGACCGAACCATGCCGGGACGGCGCTCCGGCGGACGGAAAAAGTTGTGCGCGTCAAGCTCGCTTTCGAGATGTTCAAACAGTCTGACCAACTCCTCCCGGTTAGCGGAACGAGTCGCGCCAAGGGCAACCTCCTCGGGCGGCGTATCGTCACCGGCCACGAACCACTCATAGGCGACGAGGAGCACCGCCTGGGCCAGATTGATCGACGCGAAGGCCGGATTGACGGGAACGCAGATAATATTGTCAGCAAGCGCCACATCGTCATTGTCGAGGCCCGAGCGTTCCCCGCCGAACAAAACGCCGCAGCGTTCGCCCCGTGCGGCCGCCTCGCGCATCATCTCGGCCGCGCGGCGCGGCGTGACCACGTGTTTGACCATGCCTCTGTGGCGGCCCGTGGTCGCGAACAGGTGCTGAATCTCGGCGGCTGCATCCTCGGCATGCTGATAGACCCGCGCACCGTCAAGCACCGGCATTGCGCCCGACGCCATACCCACCGCATGGGGATTTGGCCAGCCGTCGCGCGGTTGCACCAAACGCATGTCGGTCAGTCCGAAGTTATACATCGCCCGTGCTGCGGCGCCGATATTCTCGCCCAGTTGCGGTTTCACGAGAATCATCGCCAGGCCGCCGTCGGCTGGCTGTTGGGTCCGATCAGTTCCGGCCATGGATATTTTCCGGTTAGAGCGCTTTTAATTTAATCGGAATCAAGTTCGGCTGTTTGGATGCCGCCCTGGCGGCGCCCTTAAAGCCTTGCATAGCGCTGCTATGCTGCGTTTTAACGACTTGCCAGGACAACATCTAAACACCCTCCGTTTGATCCCGTTTAAATTAAAAACGCTCTAGAGTTTGCTTGGCGGAGCGCCGTCACGAAACAGTTTGTAATTGATGCTGTCGTAAAGCGCCTGAAACGACGCGTCCACAATATTTGGCGAAACGCCCCCAGTGAACCACCGCCACCCCTCCTTATCGGCGCTTTCGATCAGCACCCGGGTTACCGAGCTTGCGCCCTGGGGCGACAGAATTCGGACCTTGTAATCCACCAGCCGTAAATCCTCGATAAAGGCGGAATACTTCCCCAGGTCCTTGCGCAGCGCCTGATCGAGGGCGCTTACCGGTCCGTTGCCCTCGCCCACCGACATCAGGCTCTCACCATCGACATCGACCTTGACCGTCGCCTCCGAGACCGTCACCAGTTCACCGCGCGCGTTATAGCGCCGCTCGACCAGCACTCGAAAGCTTTCAACCCGAAAATAGTCCGGCAACTCGCCCAGCGCCCGTCGCGCCATAAGCTCGAAACTCGCCTCGGCGCCGTCGAAGGTATAGCCCTGGAATTCCTTCTCCTTGACCCGTCGCAACAGCGTTCTAATTTTCGGATCTTGCGGCGAGATATCGATACCGACCTCATGAAGCCGCGCCACAATATTAGCCTGCCCCGCCTGATCGGACACCAGAATCCGGCGCGCGTTACCCACGCTTTCGGGCACGATATGCTCGTAAGTGGATGGATCTTTCCGCACCGCCGAGACATGAAGCCCGCCCTTGTGGGCAAAGGCCGCGGCGCCGACATAGGGCGCGTGACGATCGGGCGAGCGATTTAAAAGTTCATCGACGAGATGCGCGGTCGAGGTCAAATAACGCAGTCCCGCCGCGGAGACGCCGGTCTCGAACCGTTCGGCGAATTCGGGTTTGAGCACCAGACTGGGGATGATCGAGACCAGATTGGCATTGCCGCACCGTTCGCCCAAACCATTGAGCGTGCCCTGTATCTGCCGCACGCCGGCGCTCACCGCCGCCAGGCTGTTGGCGACCGCATTATCGGTATCGTTGTGGGCATGAATGCCAAGGGGCATATCAGGGAAACTGGCCTTGACCTCGGCCACGATGCGCCGAATCTCGCCCGGCAAGGTCCCGCCGTTCGTATCGCACAAAACGACCCAGTTCGCACCCGCCTTATAGGCGGCTTCGATACATTGCCTTGCAAAATCCGGGTTCGCCTTGTAGCCGTCGAAAAAATGTTCGGCGTCGAACAGCGCCTCGCGCCCGGCTTCGCGAATTGCCGCGATAGTGTCGCTGATCAGCCCGATATTTTCTGAAAGATCGATGCCGAGCGCCACCCCGGCATGGAAGTCCCATGCCTTGCCGACAATGCAAATTGCATCCGCGCCCGAGTCAAGCAACGCGGCAAGACCGGGGTCGTTGCCCACACTGCGGCCGCTGCGCCGTGTCATGCCGAACGCGGTGAGTGTGGCATGGCGCAGCGCTGGTGAATCGGCGAAAAGTTCACTGTCGGTGGGATTGGCCCCGGGCCAGCCGCCTTCGACATAATCGACGCCCAACTGATCCAGCGCGTGGGCGATCGCGCGCTTGTCCTCGGCCGAAAAGTCCACGCCCTGGGTCTGCGCCCCGTCGCGCAAGGTCACGTCATAAAGATAAACGCGTTCGCGCTTCACCCGTCGCGCCTCCAGGTCGTGCCGCCGGGGCCATCCTCCAGTACCACCCTCTTGGCGGCAAGTTCGTCGCGAATGCGATCGGCGGCGGCAAAATCGCGGGCCTGCCGCGCTTCCCGGCGTTCCACGATCAGCCGCTCAATTTCGTCGGCGCTGGGCCCGTCCGGCGCCCCCCTTCCCTTGAACCAGGCTACCGCGGTTTCCTCAAGAAGCCCGAGGAATTGCGCGCCGGCCTTGAGCTGGCCCGCGGTCTCCGGCTTGGCGAGGGCTTCCAGAACCGCCAGCGCCCGCGGGGTATTGAGGTCGTCCTGAAGGGCCGCGAGCAAGTCTTCCGGCATCTCTCCCGGCTCGACCTCGGCGGTGATGCGATACCATCGATCGAGCCGTCGCTTCTGCTCCGCCACGATGTCGCGGTTGAAATCGAGCGGCTGACGGTAATGGGCGGTGAGCAATGTCAGACGCAGGGCTTCGCCGGGAAAATCCTCCAGAAGGTCGCGCACGGTCTCGATATTGCCGATCGATTTGGCCATTTTCTCGCCGGTCAGCCGCAACATGCCGTTATGGAGCCAGAACCGGGAAAAGATTTTGCCGTGGGCCGCCTCAGACTGCGCGATCTCATTTTCATGATGCGGGAAAATCAGATCGGCGCCACCGCCGTGAATATCGATGGTCTCGCCCAGATGTTTCGCAATCATGCACGAGCATTCGAGATGCCATCCCGGCCGCCCCCGGCCCCACGGGCTGTCCCAACCCGGCTGATCGTCGGCCGACGGCTTCCATAGCACGAAATCGGCCGGGTCCTTCTTGTAGGGAGCCACCTCGACCCGGGCCCCCGCGATCATTTCGTCGCGGCTGCGGCGAGACAGTGTCCCATAGCCCGCCAAGCCCGGTACATGAAACAGCACATGGCCGTCCTTGGCGTAGGCGTGGCCCTTGTCAATAAGCCGCGCCATCATGTCACGCATCTCATCGAGGGTTTCGGTGGCGCGCGGCACAATATCGGGAGCAAGTGCGCCCAAAGCCGCCATGTCCTCCTGATAGGCCTTGCTGTAGCGCTCGGCGATGACGTCGATCGCCACCTCTTCGGCCGCCGCGCGCGTCATGATCTTGTCGTCGATATCCGTAATATTGGCGACATAGGTCACATGATCCACGCCATAGGCGCGGCGCAACAGCCGGTACAGCATGTCAAAGACCACCACCGGCCGGGCATTACCGATATGCGCATAGTCGTAAACCGTGGGGCCGCACACATACATGCGGACATTGGATCGGTCCAGCGGCTCGAAATCCTGCTTGGCGCGCGCAAGCGTGTTGTACAGAACGATACTCACTTCTGTCCCTTTACTGAATTGGGTAAGGCCGCCAACGCCCTAACCCGTCTCACCACGAAGCCGGACCCTGGCCCGTTGGGAGCCGATAAGGGGTAACAGATTCTTCATTTCCGGTCCATGGTCGAGACCGGTAAGCGCTAATCGCAGCGGCAGAAACAATCCCTTGCCCTTGGCTCCGGTGGTCTCTTTTACGGCCGTTGTCCATGTGCGCCAGGTCTCGCCGTCCCATGGCTCCATGGGAAGCAGATCAACCGCCTTGGCCAGCAGCCCGCCATCCTCGATACGGGGGGTGACCGGGCCGTACACGACACCCCACCACATCGCGGCATCCTCTATGGTTTCCAGGTTAGGTCGCACGACGTCCCAGAATGCCTCATCCGCATCGCCCAGTCCGATTGCGGCCAGGTGTTCGCGAGCGGCCCCAAAGGGCATGGCATGCAATATCCTGGCGTTCAGGGCCCTGAGCTCAGTGGGGTCGAAATGCGCCGCCGCCCGGCCGAAACGCGACAGATCGAATGATCCGTTTATGTGGTCAAGATTTTTAAACGCCTCAACCGGATCGGCGGTTCCCAACCGGGCGAGCAGGCTGTTAATGGCCATGGGCTCGATATTCTGTTCCCGCAGCGACTTCAGGCTTAGCGAGCCGTAACGCTTTGACAGCCCCTCGCCGCCTGAGCCCACCAGCAAGGCCAGGTGGGCGAACACCGGGACCTCGGCCCCGAGCGCGCTAAAAAGCTGGATCTGCGCCGCCGTATTGGCGACATGGTCCTCCCCGCGCATCACATGGCTGATGCCAAGTTCGATATCGTCAACCACCGACGACAATGTATAGAGCGGCCGACCGTCGCCGCGAACCAGCACCGGGTCGCTCAAGCTTGCCGCGTCGAACGAAACCGGCCCGCGAACCGCGTCGGTCCATTCAACGGCCTCGCGATCGAGCAGAAACCGCCAATGAGGCTTTCGTCCTTCGGCCTCAAACCGGGCCCGGTCCTCATCACTCAGATGCAGCCCCATGCGGTCGTAAATCGGTGGCTTGCGCTGCGCAAGCTGAAACTTGCGCTTCCGGTCAAGCTCCGCCGGGGTCTCGTAGCAGGCGTACAGCCGACCCTCGCTTTTGAGCTTTTCGATCGCCGCGCCATAGCGGTCATATCGATCCGACTGGCGGGCGAACTCGTCCCATTCAAGTCCCAGCCATACAAGATCCTGCTTTATTGCCGTGGCGAATTCATCGGTCGAGCGTTCACTGTCGGTATCATCCATCCGAAGCAGGAACCGGCCGCCGGACTTTCGGGCGAACAACCAGTTGACGAGCGCAATTCTGGCATTGCCGACATGAAGAAGACCCGTGGGGCTGGGTGCGAAACGAACCTTGATCGGCATGTCAGTTCCACTCACTGGCTAATTCCACTTACTTTAGTTCCACTCACCGGGGGAACGCCTCAAGGCGTCGCGAAAACCATTGGTGATGGGATAACGGCGGTCGCGGCCGAAATTCCGGGATGTAATCTTGACCCCGGGCGGGGCCTGACGACGTTTGTATTCCGCAACGAACAGCATGTGTTCGACCCGTGTGACAATATCGCGGGCGTGACCGCGTGCAACGATTTCGTCGATCGCCATCTCCCGCTCGACAAAGCATCGCAGGATGTCGTCGAGATGGTCATAGGGCGGCAGGCTGTCCTGATCGGTCTGATCGGGCCTGAGTTCCGCCGTCGGCGCCTTGGTCAGAATATTTTCCGGGATCACCGGCCCCTGTGGCCCCAGCGCGCCTTCGGGCAGGTTCCGGTTTCGCCAATCCGCGAGTTCATAAACCGTGGTCTTGTAAACGTCCTTGAGCACCGAATAGCCACCGCACATATCCCCGTAAAGGGTGGCGTATCCAACCGACATCTCGGACTTGTTGCCGGTGGTCAGCACCATGTAACCGAACTTGTTGCTGATCGCCATCAGCAGAAGGCCGCGCGCGCGCGCCTGGATATTCTCCTCGGTGCTGTCGGGTTCGAGCCCGCTGAACATCGAGGCCAGCGACGTGTCAAAGGCGGCCACGACCTGCTCGATTGAGACATCGTCGAGCCGCACGCCCAACGCCCGGGCGCAGCCTGAAGCGTCTTCAAGGCTGCCGGGGCTGGTGAATTTCGAGGGCATCATCACACAGTGAACCGCATCAGGCCCCAGTGCGTCGACCGCCACGGCGACCGAAAGCGCGCTGTCAATGCCGCCCGACAGACCGATAATCACGCCCGGGAAGCGATTTTTGCGGACGTAATCGCGCAGTCCCAAGGTCATCGCCTGATAAATCGCTGCCAGCCCTTCCGCATGGGGTGTGCGCTCCGTTGTCTCGCAGAGCCAGCCCTGTTCACCGTCCCGTCGCCAACGACTGGTCAGGGTGGCCTCCCGCCACGCCGGGAGTTGCGCCGTTAACGACCGATCCGGGTTCAGGATGAAAGAACTGCCGTCGAATACCAGTTCGTCCTGACCACCGACCTGATTGACGTAAATCAACGGCAGCCGGGATTCCACCACCCGCGCCACGGCCAGAGTGATACGATCGTCGATTTTGTCGATCTCAAAAGGCGAGCCATTGATGACGACCAGCAGCTCGGCCCCGGTTTCCTCCAGGCATTCGGTGACTTCCGGGACCCACATGTCCTCACAGGTCATGACCCCCAGGCGAACGCCACGGAAATTCATCGGCCCGTTGACCGGTCCGGCCTCGAAAACCCGCTTCTCGTCAAACACGCCGTAATTCGGCAATGCGTGCTTGAAGCGCAGCGCCTGGATGTCCCCGCCATCAAGCAGCAATGCGGCGTTATAAAGCTTGCCGTCTTCACGCCACGGGCTTCCCACGATCATGCCCGGTCCACCGTCCGCGGTAATTGCCGCCAGTTCGCGAACCAGGGTCTCGTTTTCAGCCTGGAACGCGGGTTTGAGCACCAGATCCTCGGGCGGATAGCCGGTCGTCACCAGTTCGCTGAACACCACCAGATCGGCGTCCATCGCCGCCGCCCGGGCCTCTCGAATCCTGGCGAAATTACCGTCGAGATCACCGACGGTGGGATTGAGCTGCGCCAGCGCAATTTTCAAATGATCCGTCATACCGGTTATTTAACGTCCCTCATTGACCGGAACAACAGAATCCGCCCGGCGGAAAGCCCCCCGCGCCGGTGTCAGCCGGCATCAATTGCCCGCGCCGGGCCGACTTCCGCGCGATCCTTGCGAATGCCCTCGCCAATCAGGAACGCAAGCTCCAGCGCCTGGCTGGCATTCAGCCGGGGATCGCAATGGGTATGGTAACGATCGGCCAGCACCTGCTCGGTGATTTCCTGCGCCCCGCCCAGGCATTCCGTTACGTCTTGCCCGGTCAGTTCCAGGTGGATGCCCCCGGCATGAGTGCCTTGCGCCCGGTGGACGGCAAGGAAGCTCTTGACCTCGGCGAATATGCGATCGAACGGCCGGGTTTTGAATCCGGTCGAGGACTTCATTGTATTGCCGTGCATGGGATCGCACGACCACACGACCTTGCGGCCCTCCCGCTCGACGGCGCGGATGATCGGCGGCAACTTGTCCTCAACGAGACCGGCCCCCATGCGGCAGATCAGGGTCAGCCGCCCCGGCTGGTTAGCGGGGTTAAGCTTGTCGATCAGCTTCAGAAGTTCCGAGGGATCTGTGGTCGGGCCGATCTTGCAACCCAGCGGATTGTGAACGCCGCTCAGGAATTCCACATGGGCCCCGTCGGGCTGCCGCGTCCGGTCGCCGATCCACAGCATGTGCGCCGAGGTGTCGTACCAATCGCCAGACGTGCTGTCGACCCGGGTCATCGCTTCCTCATAGGGAAGCAGCAACGCCTCGTGCGAAGTGTAGAAATCGGCTTGCCTGAGAATTGGCGTGTTTTCGGGCGTAACGCCGCAGGCCTCGAAAAATTCCAGGGCATCCGAGATCCGGCCGGCCATCGCGCGGTATCTCTCACCAGCGGGGCTGTTGCCGACAAACCCCAGATTCCAGCGATGCACCCTGTGAAGGTCGGCAAAGCCGCCCTGGGCGAACGCCCGCAGCAGATTGAGCGTCGCCGCCGCCTGGCTGTAGGCTTGAAGCATGCGCTTTGGATTGGGCGCCCGCGCCGCCGCATCGAATTCCGGGCCGTTGATGATATCGCCTCGGTAGCTCGGCAACTCCCTGCCGTCACGTTTTTCAACGTCCGACGAGCGCGGTTTGGCGAACTGGCCGGCCATGCGCCCCACCTTGATCACCGGTCGGCCCGACGCGAAAGTCAGCGTTACCGCCATCTGCAACAACACCTGAAACAGATCACGAATGTTGTCGGGATGGAATTCAGCAAAGCTTTCGGCGCAATCACCGCCCTGAAGCAGGAACGCCCGCCCCTCACACACATCGGCAAGCTGGCGGCGCAAATTGGTGGCTTCGCCGGCAAAAACCAGCGGCGGATAGCTTCTCAGCTTTTCGGTGACTTCGCCACACAACGCCTCGTCCGCATATACCGGCATTTGCCGGGCCGGACGATCGCGCCAACTCTCCGGTTTCCAATCCTGATTCATCGCTGTCTGCTCTTATAATCCTTATTGCGCGGCCGCAACCTCGTGATCGGGACCGGCCACCGGCTCACGCATCAACACGAATTCTTCCGCGGTCGAGGGATGTATCGCCACTGTAGCATCGAAGTCGGCCTTGGTGGCGCCACATTTTACCGCGATTGCAATGCCCTGGATAATTTCGGCCGCATCCAGCCCAACCATGTGTGCGCCCAGCACCCTGTCAGAACTCCGGTCCACAATAAGCTTCATCAACGCTTTTTCCTCGCGCCCGCTCAAGGTGTGTTTCATGGGCCTGAACGTCGACAGGTAAACGTCGATGGCGTCATATTCCCGACGCGCATCCTCCTCGCTCAGGCCAACTGTCGCCAAGGGCGGTTGGCTGAACACCGCCGACGCGACGTCGCGATAGTCCACGGTCTGAGGATTATCGTCGAACACCGTGGCGGCAAAGGCAGCACCTTCCTTGATTGCGACCGGGGTCAGATTGATCCGATCCGTGCAGTCGCCGACCGCGTAAATATGCGGAACTGAGCTGCGGGAATATTCGTCGACCACAACGGCGCCGTTGGCCGCAAGCTCAACCCCGATGTCTTCGAGGCCGAGGCCGTTTGTGTTGGGCGCACGGCCGGTGGCGTACATCACCAGGTCGCATATCATGGAATCGCCACCCGCCAGGCATAACCGGAAGGCATCACCGTGTTTCTCGATCCGCTCGACCTGCGCGTCAACCCGGATATCCATCCCCTTCCCGCACATCTCGCGAGCCACGAAGTCGCGGGCGGTCCGGTCGAAGCCGCGCAAAATCTGCTCGCCCCGATAAAGCAGCGTCACGTCCGCCCCGAATCCGTGGAAAATGCCGGCGAATTCGACCGCGATATAGCCGCCGCCCACGACCACCACCCGTTCGGGCAGGCTTTCCAGATGAAAAGCCTCGTTCGATGTGATCGCGTGTTCGATGCCCGGAATTTCCGGCAGGCTCGGCGTCCCGCCGGTTGCGATCAGGATATTTTGGGCGGTAACGGTCTCATTGCCCAGATCGATGGCATGGGCGTCGCGAAGCACCGCTCTTTTCTGATACAGCGTCACCCCGGCGGCTTTGAGATTGCGGATATAGATCCCGTTCAAACGGTCAATCTCGCGGTCCTTGTTGGCGATCAGGGTCGCCCAGTCGAACGACGCCGGGGGCACGGTCCACCCGTATCCAGCGGCATCCTCGAAATCATCAGAGAAATGGGAACCGTACACCATCAGCTTCTTGGGCACGCAGCCGCGGATCACACAGGTGCCGCCGACGCGGTATTCCTCGCAAATGCCGACCCGCGCGCCATAGAGCGACGCCATCCGGCTCGCGCGCACGCCGCCCGAGCCCGCACCGATCACAAAAAGATCGTAATCAAACATTTTCGCAAGCCCCTTTGTTGCTCTGGTCAGCCATCAATGCCGCCGACGCACATATACTTGATCTCGACAAAGTCATCGATGCCGTATTTCGAACCCTCGCGCCCGATGCCCGACTCCTTGACCCCGCCGAATGGCGCCACCTCGGTGGAAATGATCCCGGTATTGACCCCGACGATTCCGTATTCCAGCGCCTCGGAAACCCGCCATGCGCGTCCCATGTCCCGGGCATAGAAATACGCGGCGAGACCAAACTCGGTATCGTTCGCCATTTCAATGGCTTGCGCTTCATTCTTAAAGCGGAATAGCGGCGCGACAGGGCCGAATGTCTCCTCGCGCGCGACCATCATGTCAGGCGTCACCTCAACCAGAATTGTCGGTTCGAAGAAGGTTCCGCCCAGCTCGTGGCGACTACCGCCGGCGACGACCTTGGCGCCCTGTCCGACCGCGTTGGCGATATGCTCCTCGACCTTTTCGACGGCCGCCATGTCAATGAGCGGACCCTGGTCGGTCTCACCCTTCAGGCCGTCGCCGATGCGCAGCCCGGCCACGGCCCTGGCGAGCCTGGCGGCAAAGGCGTCGTAAACGCTGTCCTGCACCAATATCCGGTTGGCGCATACGCAGGTCTGGCCCGTGTTGCGGTATTTTGACGCCATCGCGCCGGCCACCGCCGCGTCAAGATCGGCATCGTCAAACACGATAAACGGCGCGTTGCCCCCCAGTTCCAGCGATACCTTTTTGAGCGTATCCGAACACTGCCTCATCAACAGCTTGCCGATTTCGGTGGACCCGGTGAAGGTGAGCTTGCGCACGACCGGGTTGCTCGTCAGCTCCCCGCCAATAGCGCGCGCCGATCCCGTGACGACGTTAAAGACGCCTTTCGGAAGACCGGCGCGCTCGCCCAGTTCAGCCAGCGCCAATGCCGAATAGGGGGTCTGGCCTGCCGGTTTACAAACCACCGTGCAGCCCGCGGCAAGCGCCGGCGCCACTTTCCGAGTGATCATCGCCGACGGAAAGTTCCACGGGGTGATCGCCGCCACCACCCCGATCGGCTGGCGGATCACCACGATCCGGGTGTCGTTCTTGTGGGTTGGGATCACATCGCCATAAATGCGCTTGGCCTCTTCGGCGAACCATTCCAGGAACGAGGCCGCGTAGGCCACTTCGCCCTTCGATTCGGCCAGTGGCTTGCCTTGCTCGGCGGTCATGAGAACCGCCAGATCCTCCTGATTCTCGATCATCAGATCGTGCCAACGGCGCAGGATCACGGCGCGTTCCTTGGCGGTTTTGGCCCGCCACTCGACCAGGGCGGCATCGGCCGCATCGATCGCGCTTGCGGTCTCGGCCGCGCCCATGTTCGGCACGGTCCCCAGCATACTGTTCGTTGCCGGATTGCTCACATTCACCGTCGCGCCATCATCGGCGGCAACCCACCGGCCGTCGGCATAACACTGCTCGCGGAACAAAGTTGCGTCTTTTAAATTCATGCTCTTCCTGCCTGGTTAGATGCCACCCGCGGCATTGCGCCAAGGGTGGCGCGGGATTTTACTCGACCGTAACCGATTTCGCGAGATTGCGCGGCTGATCGACGTCGGTACCCTTGACCACGGCAGTGTGATAAGCGAGGAGCTGCACCGGGATCGCATAGAGAATCGGCGCCACGAATTCATCAACGCCGGGCAATGCGATCGCTTCCCACGCTTCCTGGCCCACCGACGCAACCCCCGCCTCGTCCGACAACAGCAACACCTTGCCACCGCGTGCGATGACTTCCTGCATGTTCGACGTGGTCTTTTCGAACAACCGATCAGCCGGCGCGATGACAATCACCGGGACCGACTCGTCGATCAACGCGATCGGGCCGTGCTTCATCTCGCCCGCCGCATAGCCCTCGGCATGAATGTACGAGATTTCCTTGAGTTTCAGCGCCCCTTCCATGGCAATCGGGAATGTCGACCCACGGCCCAGATAAAGAACGTCGCGGGCCTTGGCCAAATCATGCGCCAGCTTCTCGATCTTCTCATCATGATTCAGCACCTCGGCCGCACGGGCGGGCACCTCGATAATCGCTTCGCAGAGTCGGGCTTCCTCGTCATGAACGATGGCGCCCCGGGCCTTGGCGGTGGCGATCACCAGGCATGCCAGAACCGTGAGCTGGCAAGTGAACGCCTTGGTGGACGCAACGCCGATTTCCGGCCCGGCATGGGTTGGAAAAATGACGTCCGCCTCGCGCGCCATCGAACTCTCAGGCACATTGACCACCACCGCGATATGCTGATTCTGGCTCCGCGCATAGCGAAGCGCGGCCAGAGTGTCCGCGGTCTCCCCCGACTGTGAGATAAAGACGGCCAGACCATTTTCGGGCATCTCGGCTTCCCGATATCGAAATTCCGAGGCGATATCGACCTCGACCGGAACCCGGGCGACCGTCTCAAACCAATACTTAGCCACCGACGCCGCGTAGGACGAGGTTCCGCACGCGATCAAAGTGATCCGCGATATTGTCGCCAGATCGAACGCCATTTCCGGCAATTCCACTTGCCGCGTCAGCGGATTGAAGTAAGTCGAAAGGGTTTCACCGACGACCTGGGGCTGCTCGTAGATTTCCTTGAGCATGAAGTGGCGGTAATTGCCCTTGTCCATGACACTGCCGGTGGTCAGGATTTGTTTGATTTCGCGCTCCACCACAGCATCGTCGGCATCGTGAATGACAGCGCCATCACGCGATAGTTCGACCCAGTCGCCCTCTTCCAGATAACAGATCCGGTTCGTGAACGGCCCCACGGCGAGGGCGTCCGATCCCAGATACATCTGACCGTCGCCATAACCGATTGCGAGCGGGCTGCCCCGCCGGGCGCCGATCATCAAATCATGCTCGCCGGCAAAAATGATGCCCAGCGCGAACGCCCCCTCCAGCCGCTTGAGCGCCGCCGCGGCCGCGTCCCTGGGGCCGAATCCCTGGTCCAGATATTTGGTGATCAGGTGGACGATCACTTCGGTATCGGTGTCGCTGACCATCTTGTGGCCGGCCGCCTCAAGTTCGCACCGCAGTTCACGGAAATTCTCGATAATCCCGTTGTGAACCACCGCCACCTTCGCATTGGAGTGCGGATGGGCGTTTTCCTTGACCGGCGCGCCGTGTGTCGCCCAGCGCGTGTGGCCGATGCCAATATCGCCGACCAGCGGGCTTTCATCAATGAGCGCCGCCAGATTGTTCAGCTTGCCTTGCGCCCGTCGCCGCGTAATCCCGCCATTCTCAAGCGTCGCAATACCCGCGGAATCATAGCCCCGGTATTCCAGACGCTTCAGTCCTTCCAGGATCGCGGGCGCCACGTCCCCGTCACCAAGGATACCGATAATTCCGCACATCGCTCAGCTTTCCTTCTCTGACTGCTTACGTACCCGAAAGCGCCTGGCCCACTCGGCCCGATTGTCCTGTTTGGGGCGCGCAAGCCCCAGCGCGCCGTCCGGTACGTCCTTGCCGATCACACTGCCTGCCCCGACGATTGCATCATCTCCGACCTTGACCGGCGCCACCAGGGCCGTGTTGGAGCCGATGAAGGCGCCCTCGCCGATTTCGGTCCGGAATTTGTTGAAACCGTCATAATTGCAGGTAATCGTTCCGGCGCCGATATTGGCCCCGGCGCCGACGGATGCGTCGCCGATATAGCTCAAATGATTAGCCTTGGCGCCGGCGCCCAAACTGGCCTTTTTTACCTCGACAAAATTGCCGACCCGGGCCCCCTTCCCGATTTCAGCGGCCGGACGCAACCGGGCGAACGGTCCAATGGTCGCCCCGTCTTCGATGCTCGCGCCTTCGAGGTGGCAAAATCCGTTGATGGTAACCTGATCGCCGACCGTCACCCCGGGCCCGAACCAGACGTTGGGTCCGATCACGACATCGCGCCCAAGCCGGGTGTCCCAGCTCAGAAAAACGCTCGAAGGATCGATCATTGTCGCGCCTTCGGCCATGGCGGCCGCGCGCAGCCGGTTTTGCAGCAGCGCCTCGCCAACCGCCAGTTCGGCGCGCGAATTGACCCCCAGAACTTCATCGGCGTCGGCCTCGGCATAGGCCGCGGCGAGACCGCGCGCGCGGGCCAGCTCAATGACGTCGGTCAGATAATATTCGCCCTTGTTGTTGTCGTTGCGGACGTCCTGAAGCAATTCAAACATCACCCCGGCATCGCCGGCCATGACGCCGGAATTGCACAGGTCAATTTGCCGCTGATCGGGGCTCGCCTCCCGGTATTCGACAATGGCCTCCAGCGCCCCGCTCTCGCCAACCACCAGCCGACCATACTGGGCCGGGTCATCGGGACGGAATCCCAGCACCGACACCGAGGGATTCTGTCCGCCTTCCGGCGCGGCGTCATGAAGTGCCGAGACCAGACGCTCAAGCGTCGCCGGTTCGATTAGCGGCGTATCGGCATATAAAACGACGACGTCACCGGAAAAATCACACAATGCCTCGCGCGCGCACGACACCGCATGGCCGGTACCAAGCCGCGGGTTCTGAATAACCGTCTCGACCGGCGCCACGGCTGCCGCCACTTTTTCCATGCCCTCGCCCACAACCACGATGATTCGCTTAGGCGCCAGCGCCTGGGCCGTGGCCATCACATGCCCGATCATCGATCGGCCCGCCAGCGCATGCAAAACCTTTGGCAGATCCGATTTCATGCGGGTTCCCTTGCCGGCGGCGAGGATGACAACCGCAATTTCTCTTTCCGTCAATTCAGCACCCGATACCAGCTTCAAGATCATACCGCTCCCAACATGGAAGCTGTTACGCCAACCAATATAACGTTATAGATAGGCGCACAATTTTTAATGTCCCATTTTCCGATTTTCTCTAACGTTTCCGGTGAATTCATGGCCAGGCAGGACGCCATCATTTTCGATTTGGACGGCACGCTGGTCGACACCGCGCCGGACCTGACAAAGGCGCTTAATCACGTTCTGAAGTCTCTGGGACGCGACGACGTGCGGGAAAATCAGGTCAGACATATGGTCGGCCTCGGGGGGCGGAAACTCCTCGAATGCGGCCTCGCCATCACCGGGGAGACGCCCGCCGCGTCCGATATCGATGCGTTGCTGGCGCGCTTTCTTGAATATTATTCACAAAATCTCAGCGTATTCAGCACCGTATTCCCAGGCGCAATCGAGATCCTGACCGAGCTCCAGGACCAAGGCGTAAAACTTGGGATTTGCACCAACAAGCCGATCGCATTTTCACATCGCCTGGTGCACGCGCTTGGTCTTGGCGATTTCTTTCCCGTAATTCTGGGATCTGACAGTGTGAAACGGCGCAAGCCCGATCCCGACCATCTGTGGCAAACTATCGATCAACTCGGGGCGAGTCGGGCGCGCAGCGTGATGGTTGGCGATAGCGAAAACGATGTCCGAACGGCAAAAGCGGCACGGGTCCCAGTCGTCGCGGTAACGTTCGGCTATTCCCATATCGCCCCCGAAAAGCTGGGGGCGGACGCCATCATTAGCGATTTTCACGATCTGCCGGCGGTACTGGCGGATCTGTGATTTCGACCGCTTGACAGGGCGGAGGCCGTACGCCTATAGCATGCTTACGAACCTGGGGCGAATAGCTGAGTTGGTAGAGCGCCACGTTCACATCGTGGAAGTCGGGAGTTCGAGCCTCTCTTCGCCCACCATTTCCCGGTTTCAATTCTGATCTTCGCACCGTCGAGTGGATGGGAACAATGCGAAAATTCATTTTGTTATTTTTGACATTTTCGCTCTCGTCGACCGTTGTCGCGATTGCGGATGAAGCTATTACACTTGTCGGGGAAGGCGCCCGGACCTGCCAGCGGTTTCTGGACGACTTCGACGATGATCCCTCATTGGCCGAGGATGTCTATTTCGCGTGGTCCCAGGGTTATCTTGTTGGCCTTAACTCAAGGTCCGACCTGTTCTACGACCTCAGACCGGGGAACCTGAATGCCGAGGCCCAAAGCGCGTTCCTGATGCAATATTGCCAAAAGGCGCCCAAGGTCGATTTCATCGAGGCGGTTCGCAAGCTTTATCAGCAAATCGTCATGGAGAATATCGCCCTGGGGAATTAGGGTCTGAGCCATAAGTGATCAAAAACCATGACCGAAGGAACATTCGAGGCACAACAGCGCCTGGGCTTGATCCAGCCGGCCGATGGCGGACAAATTCTCGACGCGGCGCCCGTGCCGCTGCTGCTGATTGACCCAAGTCACACCGTTGTGGCCGCCAATACGGCCTGCCGCAAGCTTTTCGCCATGCGAATGATTGGCAAACATCTATCCTCGATCGTTAACCACCCCGACGCCCTGGAGGCCGTGGACGGCGCGATTCAGTCCGGCAAACCAGTTGAACAGGCGTTTTCCCTGACCGGCGCGAAACCACGCAGCTTTATCCTCGGGGTGGGCCCAATCGGATCACCCGATAGACTGGAAAGCACAAGCGGCAAACGCGACGCACATCGAAGGGTCCAGGCCACCGGCGGAGCCATCCTGTCGTTCTACGAGACCACGACGATCAGACAAACAGAGAAAATGCGCGCCGATTTTGTCGCCAATGTCAGCCATGAACTAAGAACGCCGCTCTCCAGTCTCATCGGCTTTGTCGAGACCTTGCGCGGACCGGCGGCGGACGATGTCGCGGCGCAAGAGCGCTTCCTCACCATCATGGCCCACGAAGCCGGACGCATGTCGCGGCTGATAGACGATCTGCTTTCATTATCGCGGATCGAACTTGACGAACATCTCCCGCCGGAAGGATCGGCCGACATCAAGGTGATACTGGCCGGCGTGGTTGCGACCCACGAACTGCGCGCCGCCGAACGCGACGTCCATCTCGCGGTCGAGCTTCCTCCAACGGCGCTTTCCGTTATTGGCGAAGCCGACCAGTTGACGCAAGTTTTCCAGAACATTGTCGATAACGCCATCAAATACAGTCCCGACGGCGAACCCGTGACAGTCGCCGCCGCCCCGGCCGAAACCCTGACCGGAACCGGCGGACCCGGCATCTCGATATCGGTAAACAATCAAGGCGCCCCCATTCCGCGCCAACATATGGACCGGCTGACAGAACGATTTTACCGTGTCGACGCCGCCCGCTCCCGCGCGTTGGGTGGCACCGGGCTCGGCCTCGCAATTGTGAAACACATTGTCAGCCGGCACCGCGGCACGCTTTCGATTACCAGCGACGACGAGAGCGGCACGACGGTAACGGTATGCCTGCCCGCCGCCGCGACGAAGCCGTCATAAAACTTTAACGGCCGATCTGTAAGAGGGAATCAATCTCATGACACCGCCGACGAAGATCTTGCTGGTCGAGGACGACGCCAGTCTTGTCGAACTGGTTCGATACAATCTCGAACAAGAGGGGTTTATCGTACGGCAAGTGTCGGACGGCGAGGAAGCCCTGCTTGCGGTATCCGAAGAGCCGCCCGATCTTGTACTCCTTGACTGGATGCTGCCTCTGGTGTCAGGCATAGAAATATGCCGCCGATTGCGCAACAGCGCCGACACCGCCGCTATCCCGGTCATCATGCTCACGGCCCGGACCGAGGAAAGCGACAAGATACGCGGCCTTGATGTCGGGGCCGACGATTATGTCACCAAGCCCTTCTCGCCGCATGAGTTGATCGCAAGAATGCGCGCGGTATTGAGACGCACACGGCCGGTGCTGACCGGCAAGACGTTGACTTACGCTGACATCACCCTCGACCCGATTGCACATCGAATCACCCGCGGCGACAATCCGATCCGGCCGATCCGGGTCGGGCCCACCGAGTATCGCCTGCTCCAACACTTTCTGGAACATCCGGGGCGAGTCTTTAGCCGCGAACAACTCCTGGACGCGGTGTGGGGGCACGATGTTTACGTGGAGCCCCGCACTGTGGACGTCCACATTCGCCGTTTGCGCAAGGCAATCAATGTTAACGGGGCGCCCGACGTGATCCGCACTGTAAGGTCGGTAGGCTACGCCCTGGACGCTTCTTCCCCGACTTGATTCTTTACATGCCTCTTTGGCGCCTGATCGCCGACATTGCCGTGCACCCTTCGCACAGCGGATTCGAACATGAGGATGGCCCAAATCGGGGCACTATAGTCCCTCGTCCCCGCCTGGTGCTGATCCATAAGTTTGGCGATATAGTCCATGTCGAACAAGCCGCAGTCAGCCAGTGCCGCACTCTCCAGCGCCTCCCGAATTCGCGCCGCGAGCGGTCCCCGGAACCATTTTGATAGCGGTACCGCGAAACCCATTTTCTCGCGATACAGGACGGCGCGCGGCAGGTGCGGCTCCAGCGCCTTTTTGAAAACATATTTGCCGTTGCGGCCCCGCAGACGAAGTCCGGCCGGCACCCTCGCCGCCCACTCGACAAACAGATGATCGAGAATGGGCACCCGCACCTCAAGCGAATTGGCCATGCTGGCACGGTCGACCTTGGTCAGGATGTCACCGGGCAGATAGGTCTTGAAATCCGCGTATTGAACCCGCGACAGATGATCATCGGTTGGCGCCCGATCCATATGTTCCCGCAGCACCTCGATCGCCCGATAACCCTGCAATTCGCGTTTCATTCTGGTCGAGTAGAGCTGGCCGCGGAGCCCGTCGTGGAGCACCGAAACGCTGTGGAGGTACCCGTCACTGGCATCGCGGGCCAGCGCCTGTAGCGTGGATTTGGCCCGGAACGGCCGGGGCGCCCAATCCGCCTTTGGATAGACCGCGCCCAGAAAGCCGAATATCGGCCGGCGCAATGTCGCTGGAATACGGGTCCGAATCCGTTCCTCATAATGGTGCCAACGATAGCGGCGGTAACCCGCGAATGCTTCGTCCCCGCCGTCGCCCGACAGCGCCACCGTGACCCGTTCCCGGGCGAGCTTGCATACGTGGTAGGTCGGAATCGCCGAACTGTCGGCGAACGGCTCGTCATAAAACGAGGCCAGTTGATCGACCAGATCGAAAGAGTCCGGATCGACCTGCTGAATATGGTGATTGGCGCCGTATCGTTGCGATACCAAAGCGGCATAACGGGACTCGTCATAGGCCGGGTCGGCGAATGATATCGAACAGGTATTGACCGGTTCCCCGTCAACCCCGGCCATCATGGCCACGACGGCGCTGGAATCGACCCCGCCCGACAGAAAGGAGCCCAGTGGAACGTCGGCGATCATTCGTATTTTCACCGCCTCGCGAAGCCTGGGAATCAGCTCATCGATCGCCTCATCCACCCCAAGCGGCACACCGTTGAATGTCAGGTCCCAATAGGCTGACGGCGGCGGCACGGCTCGACCGCGCCGGATCGTCAGCACATGGGCCGGCGGCAGCTTTCGCACGGAGCGGTAAATCGATTTGGGATCGGGAATATAGCCATAAGCAAAATAATCCTCGACCGCACAAACGTCGATGTCGCGGGGCAAGGCCGGAAACTGCATCAGGGATTTAAGTTCAGAGCCAAACAAAACCAGGCCGTCGGCGAGTTGGGCGTAATAAAGCGGCTTTATCCCCAGCCGGTCGCGAGCCAGAAACAACGTTTCCGTGTTGCTGTCCCACAGGGCGAAAGCGAACATGCCTCGAAAGCGCCGGACACAGTCTTCCCCCCACTCCTCCCAGGCATGCACGATGACCTCGGTATCGCAGCGCGTGCGGAAGCTGTGACCGGCCGCGGCAAGTTCCCGGTACAGTTCCTGAAAGTTATAAATCTCGCCGTTGTAAACGACGACGACCGAGCCGTCCTCATTGAACAAGGGCTGCTGGCCCCCGGACAGGTCGATTATCGACAGGCGCCTGTGACCCAGTCCCATGCCCGGCGCAATGAATATGCCGCTCTCGTCGGGGCCGCGATGACGTTGGGAATCGTTCATCCGTTCCAGCACCGCACGGTCAATCGGACGGCCGCCCCGGCTATCGAAAATACCAGCCAATCCACACATTTACCCGCTCCATCGAAGCCAGGGTTTCAATCCAACTCTTACTGCTTGAACGAATTCTCAAGGCTGGCGGCGATCCCTGTTGTCCGGCCCACAAATTCCCGGATCCGTCCGAACGCCTCATCAGGCACGGTGTAATAGTCGGCGGCCACCGCAACGACAGCCGCCGCCGTGCGGCCGCCCAGCAACATTACCCTGGCATGAAGCAGCTTTGCCTCGCGGGGGTCGGCGGTGAATGTGCCGCCGATCCAATACCAGTAAACGACCACCCGGCCCCGCCCCTGTCCCAGCAGCCGGACAAAACGGGCCCGCAGGCGCTGGCCGTCGACAATTATCCCGGTTACTCCGCCCCCGGCCCGCCGCCATGCCTCGGTCGGTGCGAAAGTGCTGGCCTGATTGATCAACTCGGCCCCCTGACGCTGGCGCGCATAGGCGCCGACGTAAAACAAGACTGCGTCCGAACCGCGTCGGTACCGCAAAAGAAGTTCCTGGTCGGCGCCCGGAAACGATGGCCGCCAGGCGATTTCCTGGTTCCGATCAAGCGACCACGCGCCAGTCTGGACAGGCCCGGCGAGCGCTTGCGTGAATTGCGCACCGGCCCGATTCGTGAGAATGTCCGCAAATGCGGGGGCGCTGATCGTAATTGCCAGCGCCAGCGTGCCCGCGACAATCATCGACCAGTTTGTTTTTCCGCCCGACGGAACAGTTGCCGCGCTCGTAACGGCGCGCGTATCCGGCTCTTCACCCTTGTCGGAGAACCTGGAACCGATCAGCAGCAGAATAATGGTTATGACCGCAAAAAAGCCCCAGCCATAAACGATATGGTCCACATCCACCGCAATTCGGTTATTGGAAAAAAAAGCCAGCAGGACTATTCCCAAGGCGCGAAGACCGTTGGCGATTACGGGCACGGTCAGGCAAAGCAGGATGAATGCGATCTTTCGCATCAGACTGGTATAGGTCAGATGTGCGAATAGAAATCCGAGCGCCACTGTCGCAATCAAAAAACGCAGCCCGGCACAAGCCTCGGCAACCTCGAAGCTGCCGGTCGGGATTGAAATGAATACGCCGTCATGAAACACCGGAATGCCGAGGAGTTGCAGCGACCCGCTCATGAAGCCGGCGGTGAAGTCCTGCAGCCGCGGCACCAGGAACTCACCAAAGGGCACGGCGAAAAACAAATAAAGCAATGGAAATGCGAGTATTTTGGCGATCCTGACCCCGAAAACCGTCAACACCAGGGACTGAACAATCAAAATAAACGCGAATTCCTGCACCGACAGGACCATGGCCACATTACCCACCAGCCAGGCCAGGGCCCCGATGGCGAGCAACGCCAACCCCCAAAAACAGGGTGTCGGGGATAGTGCGGCCAGTTGATGACGCTTGCCCCAGATCAAGTAACCGCTGATCGGGAAAATCAGAAAAGCATGATTGAAGGATCTGGAGCGCATCCACGTCGCGACCATTTCGCCGATGGTCTCGAGATAGGCCACACTCGCCGTGACAAGGCACACCGCGGTCAGCAATATGGCCAGCTTCCACGACGCAACCAAATCGGGAACCACATGGACGGACCTGGTCTTGCCTTCCTCATCCGCGACCCGGTTCATGCCACTTATCCTTTCAGATCCTGGTTGCTATTGCCTACCCTGTACATTCTTTCCAAAAGCGTCAAATTCTTGCTCCAGTCATAACTCGTGATGATGCGGTCACGCGCCATGCCGCCCATGTTGTTGTCGTTGCTTCGTCCCAATATGTCAGCGATGGCCTGGGCAAAATCCACGGCCCCGTTTGCGACCATCAGTTCGGCGCCGGGCCGGGCTTCGATCCCTTCCGCCGCCTGGCTGGTCGCCACCACCGGCTTCGCCATCGCCATCGCTTCCAGCACCTTATTTTGAACACCGCGTGCGATCCGCAACGGCGCGACCGCCGCCGCGGCATGGGCGATATAGGGTCGGACGTCGGGAACCCGGCCCGTTACCGCGACGCCATTGAGCGCCGACAGCGCCCGGACCCGGCCGGTCGGCCTGCCGCCGACGATGAAAAAGCGAGCTTGCGGCGCCTTGGCGAGAACGGCGGGAAACACCTCCCTGGCGAACCACTCAACGGCATCGACATTGGCCCAATAGTCCATGGCCCCGGTAAAGACCAGACACGGCCCTTCCCCGCCGTAGGGATCGTCGTAATGGACCTCGGGAGAGAAAAAATCGAAATCAACGCCGTTGTTCATATAACGAATTTTGCCATTGCTCTCCGGGGCCAGGGCCCGGAACAAACCGGCTTCAGCGGACGACACGAACAGACTTGCCGACGCACGCCGCGCGACCCGCCTCTCGAACTCCAGCAACCGTCGGCTCTCCCGATTGTAAAGGACGCTTTGCGGCCAGGATTTGCCGGCGGCGTATTGCGCCCACTTGTCGGAATCGACATCGACAAAGTCCATGACCGTGATTGCCCGCTTGGTGTTGCCAAGGACATATTGAGCCATCGGCGAGGAAAACAGGAAAACATGGTCGATGCCATCGCGCGCCAGCCGCGCGTCAACCCAGCGGGCCATGGATCGGCTCCGGTAAAAAGCGAGCGACAATGGCTCGCCCCGGACCAGCCCTCGCAGGCTGGCCAGCCTTGCCTTCAGCGGATCAAGCGAAACAAAATGGGTGCTGGCACACAGATCGCGCAGCTTGTCGATATATGGGCGATCGTTTTGATCATCGATGAAACATCCGAGATGCACCCTCATTCGCTCCGCCAGGAATTTCAGGATATGCCATGAGCGAATCTTGTCCCCCTTGTCCGGCGGATAGGGAATGCGATGGGCAAGAAACAACAAATCCGGCATTAAATCACCCAAGATTGCGTGCAATCATCGGCCCGACCCGGTTGGCGAGCCACAGCGGCATGCGCTTCCAGGCCCCGATCAAAAGTCGATATTTGGGGTTAAGCGGGTTTATTTCCGGCAGCTCGCCGCCGCGTGGCAACTTATACTGGTAATGCAGCGGTTCGGGCTCGAAACCCCAATGCTTTTTAAAGGCGCAGGACCCGGTTCCTTCCTTGCTGCGCCCGAAATCGAACAGCCGGCAGCCCTTCTCGCAGGCCCTGCGCATCACTTCCCAATACATGAAATCATTGGCAGCCAACTCGCGCGCCCTCGACACCCCGCCGCCATAATAGGGCAGCACCTCGTCCCGGAAAAAGAAGCTCATCACACTGCTGAGCGGTTGGCCGTCACTAGTGACGGTGAGGACTTCACAATCGTCCCCGAACACTGTTTTGAGATTCCGAAACAGGGCCTTGGGAAACACCGGCGTGCCAAGATTACGCACGCTGGCCGAATACATGTCGAACAGCCGGTCTACGTCCTGATCGATTTCACTTTGCAGGCCGGCCTTGATGCCCTTGCGCACCATGGCCCGTTGCTTGCGCGGCACAGCCAGCAAATTGGCTTGCGGGTCCGGGGCCATCTTCTTGCGAAAGGTTACATATAGATCACTGCTGCAATGGCCCTCCGGCTCGACCGGTCGACGATTACGATATTCCAGACGATCGACACCGAGGTCCAGGCCAAGCTGTTCCGCATGGCGCATCAGTGTCCGGGTCGCCTCGGCGTTCACGGTAGCGGGGCCGCCGTATACGCAAAAAGCTGTCGAGACCAGCGACTTGCCAAACAAAAGACTGCTCACATGCACCAGCGGCAAAACGCCGGTGATCGCACCCGCCTCCTCAGCGTACAGATAATGGCACCGGTGGCCGAAGGTGGTTTCGATCACCTCCCGCCACCCGGCGCGATGAAAGAATCCAGCTTGGGGGCAAGTGGCGACGAAGGCATCCCACCGGCAGGCCTCGCTGTCATTCAGCAGGCGGACCCGCGCGCTCACGCCAGGTTCGCCTGCTCAAAGCGGGCCGGCTCCGACAGGAACGTGTCGTCCAGCCGACGCCAGGTGAAGTCACGCAGTGCGAACCGCAGCTTACCCTCCATGCGCCGAAGATTTGTGTAATGCCGCAGCCGGGATTTCAGCCCCGCCTGCCGCTGACGCGGCTGGTCGGGATCGATCTCCCATGGGTGAAAATAAAAGATACAAGGCTTGTGATCCGTCTCGTTGATCCGCCGCCAGGCCCAACGGGACCACTCATAGGGAAAAAGCCGGAAATAGCCGCCGCCGCCACAGGGGAACTTGAAATCTCCAATCGATACCGTGCTGATCGGCAATTCCAGAAACCCGTCACGACCATTCGGGCGAAACGCGAACCGCGGCGCACCGGGCATGCCATAAAGATCATGCCGGATCGGATAAACGCTGGAGCTGTAGACGTAACCCTCTTGAGCGAGAATATCGAGCGCCCACAGATTTTCCCTGCCGATTGAAAAGCTTGGCGCGCGGTATCCCCGCACCGGTGAGCCGGAAATATCCTCCAGCAAGCCCTTGGCGCGGCGGACGTCGTCGCGAAAAGCTTCCGGCGTTTGCTCGACCACGCGGAAATGTTGGCAGCCATGGCTCGCCACTTCGTGGCCGTTCCTCGCAATTCGCTTCACCAGCGCGGGATACCGTTCGGCAACCCAGCCCAGCACGAAAAACGTCGCCTCCGCGCCATGGTCGGCCAACATGCCAAGTACCCGTTCGGTGTTCCGTTCCACCCGGCACGGGAAATTGTCCCATTCGGCCCGTTTGATATGTCCGGAGAAAGCCTCAACGTGAAAATAATCCTCCACATCCACCGTCAAGGCATTCATCATCTCGCCTTCGGTATCGATTGCTGTGGCGTTGGCGTCCATGGATTTTCACGCCTCGTTTGCTGTTTCGAGCGGGTCTACATGCTGTCGGAAGCCTCGGCCTCCTCCATCCAGGTCACCAGAATATCGAGCGTTTTCCGGATGGTGCGATCATGGGCCCGAACATGCTTTTCCAGGCTCTCAAGTCGCTCCAGGATTTCGTTCCGGCGCCCCAACGCTCCGGTGCTATTGACAGACATCGGCGGCGCCGCGCCGGACCCGCCCACGGTGGGACGTCGCGTCGGGTACTCTCCTTGCATGTCGGCAATGACTTCGGAGACCACGTCGCCACTGATTTCATGCAGTTCCTCCAGAAACCCGTAAAGCAGCACACGCGAGCAAAACGTGTTGACCTTGCGGGGAACGCCGCCGGTGTACTCATGGATGCGCGCGAACGCATCGGCCGAAAAAGATGGATCATTTTGCCAGTCGACCATTTGCAACCGATGGATCACGTAGTCGCTGACCTCGGTCGCCGCCATGGGTTCGAGATGATAGCTCGCGATTGCCCTTTGATTGAGTTGCTCCAGGTCGGGGTCATTGGCCAGCTTTTCCCGGAATTGCGGTTGACCCAGCAGGAAGCACTGCAAAAGAGGCTGATCGCGAAACTGGAAGTTCGACAGCATCCGAAGCTCTTCAAGCGCGGGGTTGGGCAGATTCTGAGCCTCGTCAACGATCAGCAGCACCCGCTTGTCCCGGCTGTGACAATCGCGCAGAAAGCTTTCGACCTTTTTGAGCAGGGTGGCTTTGTCACGACCCTCGTGACGAATGCCGAACGCGGTCGCGATCATGCGCAGGATATCGTCGGCGCCCAGCTGGGTCGTGACCACATTGGCGGCGACGATCTGGTTCCGGTCAAGCTCGTTCAGCAAATGACCGACCAGGGTCGTCTTGCCCGCGCCAATGTCCCCGGTGATGATGATGAACCCCTCGCCCTGGTTGAGGCCGTAGGTAAGGTAAGCCATCGCCTTTTTATGGCTGCGGCTGTTGAAATAGAAACGGGGATCGGGGGTCAACTGAAATGGCCGACCGATCAATTTATAGAACGACGTGTACATGGCGGAACTTAGGGCTTGTTTCCAGTTACCGTGCAGCACCGGATTGGCGTCACTCGTCCTCGAATAGGCGTGGGCATGTCCTTGTCCTCGTTCGTTAATCCGGAGCAATCTCACCAAAGCAGCGCCACAAGGAAACTGGATACGGATTCTAGAAAGTAGCCACGAGGCTAAGCGCCACCGAGTTCTCATCGAAATCGCTTGTCGCCCGGTTAGAGTCGCGCCGCGCCAGATTGTAGGTAATCCGCCCGGCGACTCTCTCGCCCAACTGATAACTGACCGTCGCGGCGCCACCAAAGAAGTTGTCTTTTCGATCGAGGCTGCCGAATTCGATCCTGCGAAAAACAAAATTCAGGTTCGCGGTCGTGCGGCGGTTCATCAGCCTGGTGAAATTGACCGAAATGCCCCGGGCCTCTTCATCTTCCGCTCCCGTCGCCCGCTCGCGCAGCTCATAGAAGGTCCGAAGACTAAAGTTATTGCGCTTTCGGCTTCCGGCCAGGGCCATCACGAACCGCTTGGTTCGGAATGCCGTATCGTTCAAATTGAAGGCCGGATCCGCGGGATCGAACGGCAGGCCCGTCAGCGGATCGATGAATTGCCCCAGATCATCGACTGCAATACCGCCGAGGCGCCGCCCCAGCCCACGCTGAGAGGTGTCCAGATCCTCGACATAGGTGAATCGCACCGAGGTTCGCGACGACATCTGATAGGCACCATCGACCGACCACACCATTTCGTCAAAGCGCCGCCCATAGCGCACGGACACCCTGCTCCGAGGCCCAGGCGTCAGCCGGCCGCCAAAGTCCCATATCGCGCCCTCAGGCTCGAATCCCGATAGCTGGTCGCGGAACCGTTCATACCCGGCGCTGCCCAAAACGGCGATTGACCGGTTGATTTTGATCTCCACATCCGCCTTGCCGACCGTTGACTCGAAAGACCCGTTGGAGCCTATCCGGTTCGTGTCGTCGTGCTCAAACAAGAGCTGCCATTTGACGCGGTTGAACTGGCGGCCGCTGGACAGGCTGGCCCGTGCCGTCTGGGCCGTCGCGTCCGAGAGCACGATGTTGTTCGCCAGGTCGTCCTGGCGGCTGTCGGCATCGAAATAGCGAAAGCCGTAGCGGGCCTCGAAATCCGCGAAATCGCCAATCCGCCGACGGATCGACGGACTGAGATTGTAGGCCTGGACCGTGCGCCGATTGCCGGTGATGTTACCGATATTGCCCGAGATGGGCCCGCCGCGATCGATGAATTGCTCGCTGACCGAAGCCTGCGCATCCATGAACAGAAAATCGTCGACCAGTTCGAGTTTGGTGGTCCCGGTTAAATTGTTCCGGAACTGATCAAGGCTTTGATCCGCGAAATACAGATAGTCGAACGAGTAGTCCAGGGCCATCGTGCCGCGCACGCCGCTGCCCTGGACATTCAGACTGGCCGACAAATTGGTCACGAAGTCACTCTCCTCTCTGACACCAGCCAGTCGAACGTTATCCGTATAAATTTCCTCAATGCCTACTCGCGGCACGACACGAATGTCCGCCCCGAATACTTCGCCTGATAAACACAAAGCGCTAGCGACAACCGCAACAACGCCCCCCAACCCAATGCCCGTATGTTTTTCCATGACCCGCAATCAATTTGTTGTTCAAGACCTAATTAAGCGGTTCTTTTATGATGTCCGTAATACTGGGTATAATAAGACGCAAACATCTCTGAACCACTCGCCAACCTGTTCTTATTCAAAATCAGACTTACGTTCTCACATGCGTTTATTTGCATCAGCGCCGCCTTGACCTGGGACGCCGTCGTCTTGTCGGCTTCAACCACGAACAGGATCTGCCCGACAAAGGATGCCAGGGTCCCTGGTGCGCTGCTGGCTAAAACCGGCGGTGAATCAAAAATGATCAGACGGTCTGGATAACGCATCACGATTTCATCGGCGATATCCCGCATTCGGTCGCTCGCCAGCAACTCGGTTGTCAGGCTGTGCCTGCGACCGGCCGGCAGTACCGAAAGGTTGTCAAGATTGGTCCTGATCAAACAATCGGCAAGATCGATATTCTCGTCATCGATTACGTCGAACAGACCGTTGCCGCCCGAGAGCCCAAGGTTTTGCAGCACGCTGGGATTGGCAAAATCGGCATCGACCAGCAGAACGGTCAGATCCCGTTCGGACGCAACGCTCATGGCCAGATTGACCGCGCAGAATGTCTTGCCTTCGCCCGGCTGCGCGCTACTCACCAGGATCAGATTGCTGTTCTTGATACCGCGATCCCGCTTGTCGAATGCCTTGGCCAGCAGGCTTCGTTTGATGACGCGAAATTCCTCGGCAATCTGTGACGGTTCGCCGACCGGGGTTATCATCCCCTGCGAGTCAAGCGCTTCCAGATCTATCTCTTCGCGTCGGCTACGTCGCCCTGCCGGCGGTGTAACGATTTTGCGCCGGTGAGGAACGACCGGTTGGTCGCCCCCGTCAACCGGAACCGCTTCATTGTCTGAGCGACTGAGCTTTTTCGCGGCGCGTTCGACCAGGGATGCCTTGTTTTCCCGCTTAAGTTTTTGGGCCGCTTTTTCGATCAGGTCCATCAGATCCTTCCCGCATCAATGCCCCAGCGATGTCCCTACCTGCGTCATTTCGCTTGATGAAGTTCGAGCGCCAATACCCCGCCATAGGTCAGCAACAACCCCAGGAAAGTGACTGCGAACATGGAATAACCAAGCAAGTCCTTGCGTCGATCCGTTTCAGCCACCAAGGCCGTAACGGCGCCCAGAACGGGCAGCGCGAAACTTTCACGCAAGCTTTGCACGGTGGCGAAAGTTGCGCTGATTTGGCTCAGAACAAACGCAAGGCCGGTACCGGAGCCAAGAGCCACCACCAGAACGATCGAAAGAAAAAGCGGCCGGTTCGGACTTGAAGGCTTTACCGGAACCTGCGGCGGCTCGATCATATTGTAGATCACCTTGTCAGACTTGGTTTCGATGCTCTGTTCAATCCGCGCCTTTTCCCGGCGTCCCAGCATTTCCTCATAGTTTCGTTTGATCACACCGTAGTCGCGGTTCAAACGACTTAGCTCCGCCTCGACGACCGGTACGGTCTGGGCCATTTTCTTTAGATCATTGAACTCGTCGTTGACTTTTTGCACCCGCGGCACGCCGACCTTGATCTGGGCCTCGAGATCGATGATCTCAAGCTTCGTTTGCTCATAAACCGAGTTGGATATCGTTGTATTGCCGGCGCTGATAATCGCCGCCCCGGAGCCCGCGGACTCCGCGTCCCCGTTTTCCGTGGTTAAGCTGGCGTTGCGCAGAAGGTCCAGTTCTTTTTTGACCCCCACAACGTCGGGGTGGCGCTCTGTGTAGCGCAGCAATAAATTGGCCAGCGTCTGCTCAAGGGACTTAACCCGCGCCGGCGCACTGGTCGAAGCGCCGGCAATTCCAGTCGATCCACCCTCGCCAAACGGCCCTCCCGCGGCCATGGGGCCCAACGGGGTCGTGACTGTCAGATATTGCGGAATCGCGGCAAGTTGCCGCTGCAATTCGTTACGGCGGATGATCAACTCGTCCAGTTTTGCCCGCTCCATCTCGTAGTTGCGCCGGGCGTTGGCCATCTGGGTAAAATAATTATTTTCGCCCGGCAGAAAGCCCATATTGTCGCGTTTGAAGTCAGATAAACGCTTTTCCGCGGCATTCAATTCGAGTTCATATTCCCGGATCTGCTCGTCGATAAACCGCCGGGCGCCGGCCAGGTCCTTGCGGCTCCGGCCCAGATTGGTTTCGACAAATATGGTCATCAGCGCCTGAACCACGCGTTTGGCGAGCTGAGGGTCGCTGTTCTCATAAGCCACCCGAACCAGGTTTCCCCCCTGTGACGCGACCTCGACGTTCTTTTCCAGCCCGGTGAGCAGGGCTTCCATTTGCCGCTCGGTCTGGACTGTCAGATCCAGGTCGGTCATGCGCACCACCTTGCTCAAATTCGGACGGCTCTTGAGGGTCCGCTGCATGACTTCGATCTGGCTCATCACATTAACGTCGACCGAAATGCCGCGCATCAACGGTCGCAGCATGGGATCGGTATCAATGTAGATCCGGGCATAGGACTCATATTGATCCGGCAAGGTCGCCACCGCCCCCCAGCCAGCCAGGCAAAAAAACCATGCCACGGCGACGGCGTACCACCGCCTTTGCCACATACCGTACAAGACGGAAATCAATTGGCGGTAGAGGTCTTCCATATCGGGTCCTGAGCTAGTGGTACAAATCAATCTTCCTGATCAATCAGAAAATACTTTCAGGAATAATGACGACATCGCCCGGCATGATTTTTACATTCGCGGTGATGTCGCCTCCCTTGATCAGGTCGGTGATTCTAATTCCGAACTGCTGTTGACGCCCGCTGACCTCCCGCACAAGGCTGGCCCGGTTTCCGGCCGCGAATTCCGTGACACCGCCCACTGCGATCATCACGTCCAGCAGGGTCATATTCGCCCTGTAAGCTATCGCCTGCGGCGCCGCGGCCTCACCCACGACCCTGACCTGCTGGGCAAACGGCCCCTGGAATCCAGCCATGATCACGGTCACGATCGGTTCCTGGATAAATTCGGCAAGCCGTGTTTCGATATCGCGGGCCAACTGGGTTGGCGTCCGGCCCGTCGCCGGCAGATCCTCGATCAATGGCACGGAAATCCGGCCGTCCGGCCTCACCGTCACCGATGTCGACACCTCCGGGTTTCGCCATACGAATATTTCAAGTTGATCAAGCGGGCCGACCACATATGCCGGACCCGGACCTTCGCCCGACGTGACAAATCCCGCCGATGGCAATGACTCATATGTCGCGCATGAGGCGAGAAACATAACCACCGCGCCGACCCAAAGAAATTTCGGATTCACGAAACGAGAGACTAAGTTCTTCACAGCCTGGCCCCCATGGTTCGATGAGGAGGTAATTGCGCCCGGTCACCAAAGCATACTCGTTGGGCGTTCAGCTCCTTATTAAGGAATATAAAAACATCCGACTATACCACTTACAACCGCCGTCATAAAGCCCGATAACTACCGATATTATACTACCCTGTGGTTCGAAAGCCTAATGATCACAGCGCCTTCCATAAACATTGCGCACGCAAGCAGCGTATGGCGACTCACATACACCGCCTCTGGGATACCTCTCATATCGCGCACGACCGGCCCCTGTTCCCCACATCAGGATATGCCGCCGACCGCGGCGCTGATGGGGCGATTCGTCCCGTGACTGGCGCTTTTAGCCCCGATCGCATGTTCCTGGAGCCACAGTTCCAGCACCATGATGTCGTAGGCCAGCCCGTCAAGGCCCGTCACTTTCGCATTGCGATGGCTGGTTCGCACCCGGTCGAGAAATTGCGGTCTGACGTAGTTGCGTTTTGCGAACGCCGACAGGCTATCCTCGACAAGTTCCTTTAGGCGCGAGTCGGTTTTCAACCACTGCTGAAACGGCAATCCAAAACCGTGTTTGGGCTTGGCGATGATCTCGTCGGGCAAAAAGCCGCGCATGGCGTTCTTGAAGAACGACCGCAGCCGACCGTCCTGAATCATGACGTCCGGCGGCACACGGGCCGAGAACGCCACCACTTCGTCGTCGAGTAACGGGAACCGAACCTGCACCCCGGCAGCCAGGCACATGCGCCGGACCTTGCGCAAATCGCCGTCCGCCAACGTTACCTGGAGATCGAGATGCATCATTCGTTGCAGCATCGCCCCGGATTCAGGCCGGCTGTATGCCTCCAGCGCCAGCTTGTCGAAATATTCCGGATCGAACTGAGTTGTGACATCGGGTTCGAACATCTCCTCGACCGGTGTGTTTGCGCCCGTTTCATAGGCATAGATGCGTTTCGGCATCGGCGTTTTGTAATGATCGATATGGCGCCGAGCCCGACCCACCAGCGATGCGGAGTCGCCTCCGGGCAGCATGGACAGCAACGGCTCGATCGCCCATGACCTCAGCG
>JBHHWG010000028.1:0-33399 GCA_046756385.1 Sphingomonadales bacterium
CTACCTGTATATCGGTAGCGCCCTTGGAGTGGTGTTTGCCGGCGACTGGTTCACGCTGCTGGTGGCGTGGGAAGTCATGGCTTTCGCATCGGCCTATCTGATTTTTGCGGCCGAGGAAGCACCGGCGGTGCGGGCGGGGTTTCGTTATCTGATGGTCCATGTCGCCGGCGGTGTGTTACTGTTCGGCGGGATTGTGCTCCACGGCCTGGAGACCGGCTCCTATCTGTACGGCCCGCTGGGATATGAGGGCGGGCTCGCCTACTGGCTGATCCTGTTGTCCTTCATCCTCAACGCGGCGGTGCCGCCACTGAACGCCTGGCTGACCGACGCCTATCCCGAGGCCACGGTTACCGGCGCGGTTTTTCTAAGCGCGTTCACCACCAAGACTGCGGTCTATGTGCTGATCAGAACCTTTCCGGGGACCGAGATGCTGGTATGGCTCGGGGCCGTGATGGCGCTTTATGGTGTTGTCTACGCAGTGCTGGAAAACGACTGTCGGCGGCTCTTGGCCTATCACATTGTCAGTCAGGTCGGTTACATGGTCGCCGGGGTCGGCATCGGCACCGCCATGGCGGTCAACGGCTCGGCGTCCCACGCCTTCGCCCACATCATATACAAGGGGCTGCTGTTCATGGGCGCGGGCGCGGTCATCCTCATGACCGGGCGGCGCAAGCTTACCGAGTTAGGCGGGCTTTACCGCACAATGCCGTGGACCGTGGTGCTTTACATGGTCGGCGCCTTCGCAATCTCGGCGTTTCCTTTTTTCAGCGGCTTCGTCAGCAAGTCGATGGTCGTCGCCGCCGCGGCCGGGGATCATCGGGCGGCGGTGGTGTTGATGCTCACCATCGCATCGTCCGGCACCTTCCTCCATACCGGGCTCAAGCTTCCATACTACATGTTCTTCGGCCACGACAGCGGACTGCGGCCCAAGGAGCCGCCCCTGAATATGCTGATAGCCATGGGTTTGGCGGCGGTTCTGTGCATTGGCATCGGCGTGTTTCCGGGGGTGCTTTACGCATTGTTGCCGCATGACGTCGAATTCGCGCCTTATACCGGCGAGCACATCACGGGCAGCCTCTCCATCCTGATGTTCACGCTGCTGGGCTTCGTGGTGTTCATTAAAGCGCTCGACCCGGAGCGCACCATCAGCCTCGATACCGACTGGTTCTACCGCCGGGGCGCGCGACTGTTCATGTGGCTCGCGGAAAAGCCGGCGGCGCGGTGGGAAGGGGCGGTGAGCGGAGTATCGGATACGGTGATCCTCAGATCGCTCCATTTCTCGGCGCGGGGCAGTCTGCTTGTCGATCTTAACGTGGTGGACGGCGTCGTGAACGGCGTCGCGCGCACAGCCCTGGCCTGGGGCGCGGCCATGCGCCGGCTGCAAACCGGAATCGTGACCCATTACGCGGCGGCCATGATCGGCGGCGTGCTGGTGGCCGTCGCGGTCTATTCCATGGTCTGGACGGGCTGAGGGGCGGGGGGATGAGCGATATTCCCATCCTCAGCCTGATCGTCTTCCTGCCCGCGCTGGGGGCGGGCGTGTTGTTGTTCCTGCGGGACGACGGCGCGGTGCGCTGGGCGGCACTCTTGTTCACCGTGGCCGATTTCCTGTTGACGATCCCGCTGCTTTTGGCATTCGACACCACGACCCATGCCATGCAGTTTCGTGAAACCGTGCCGTGGGTGCCGGCGCTCGGAATCTCCTATGCGCTGGGGGTGGATGGAATCAGTGTGCTGTTCGTGTTTCTGACCGCGCTTCTGGGCTGGATTTGCGTGGTCGCGTCCTGGCGGGCGATCGCCGTCAAGGTCAAGGAGTTCATGATCAGCCTGCTGATGATGCAGTGCCTGATGCTCGGCGTATTCTGCGCCCTTGATCTGTTTCTGTTCTATGTATTCTGGGAGGCGATGCTGATCCCGATGTACATCATCATCGGGGTGTGGGGCGGCAAGAACCGGGTCTATGCGGCGTTCAAGTTTTTCCTTTTTACGCTGGCCGGCAGCGTGCTGTTCCTGGTCGGTATTCTGGTGCTCTATTTTCAGGGTGGCGAGACCTTCGACATCCTTGTCCTCATGGAACAGGATTATCCTTTCGAGATCCAGAAATGGGTATTCCTGGCGCTGCTGATCGCCTTTGCGGTCAAAGTGCCCATGGTGCCGGTTCACACCTGGCTACCCGACGCCCATGTCGAGGCGCCGACCGCGGGCAGTATCGTGCTCGCCGGGGTGCTGCTCAAAATGGGGGCTTACGGCTTCCTGCGCTTTTCGCTGCCGATGTTGCCGGATGCCTCGCACTATTTCGCGCCCTTTGTGCTGATGATTTCGGCGGCGGCGATCGTCTATGGCGGATTCCTGGCGCTTGCTCAGGACGATCTGAAAAAGCTGATCGCTTATTCGAGTGTCAGCCATATGGGGTTCGTGACGCTCGGGCTGTTCACCTTCAATGCCAACGGGCTGGAGGGCGGCGTGCTGCAGATGTTCAATCACGGCATCACCACCGGGGCGCTGTTCCTGTTCGTCGGCCTGATTTATGAGCGCACCCATACCCGGCGCATGGCGGACTATGGCGGTCTGATGAAGCTTGTTCCGATCTATGGCGTGCTGCTGGGGGTTTTTGTTTTGTCGTCGATGGCGGTACCTGGCACCAATAGTTTCGTCGGCGAGCTGCTGGTGCTGGCCGGCGCTTTCGGCGCCGACAAGGCGATGGGCGCGATCGCGGTGGCGGGCGCGATGCTCGGCGCCGCCTATCTGCTCGGCCTGTTCCGCAAGGTCGCGCTTGGACCGGCGATAATCACGGGCGGCAAAAGGCTGTGGGATATCAATGCGCGGGAGATGGCGGCAATCGTTCCCCTGGTGATTTTCGTGTTTTGGGTCGGGCTCTATCCGAAACCGTTCCTCGACATTCTTCATGTTTCGGTCGCCCATCTGTTGACCCAGACCCAGGGCGGGTGAGGCGGGCGTGATGGATATGTATGCGGTCCTGCAGTCAGTCATCGCCAGCCTGGCCGAGATTGTGGTCGTCCTCGGCGCTTGCGGGCTATTGATGGCGGGGCTGTTCATTGGCAATCGCCACAGCGTCAGGCTCGTCGGGGCGACCATGGTGGTGATCATTGCCGCCGCGATCATGACGCTCATGCAGGCGGGAGTTACGCGCGTGGCCTACAGCGGCATGTTCGTGGGCGATGATTTCGCCGTGTTCTTCAAGCTGCTGTTCTATCTGGCCACGGGGCTGGCGGTGCTGATGTCGGGCCGTTATCTCGATGAGGAAAACATCGCGCGCGGCGAATATTACGTGCTGCTGCTGTTTGCGCTGTGCGGCATGATGATCATGGCCTCGGGACTTGATCTTCTGTCCATCTATCTCGGTCTCGAGTTGCAGGCGCTGTCGATTTATGTGCTGACCGGGTTTATGCGAGAGGATCGGCGCTCCAACGAGGCGGCGCTGAAATATGTGATCCTGGGCGCGGTGTCGTCGGGCGTGTTCCTTTACGGCCTGTCCCTGCTGTACGGCCTTACCGGCACCACCCAACTGACCGCCATCGCCGACGCTCTGTCCGAAAGCGACGTCACCGACCCGGGCCTGGTGCTGGGCACGGTGTTCCTGGTCATGGGCCTTGTGTTTAAGGTCGGCGCGGTTCCACTGCACATGTGGGTTCCGGATGTCTATGAAGGGGCGCCGACGCCGATCACGGCGTTCCTGTCGGTCGCGTCGAAGGCCGCCGCCTTCGCCGTCATTCTGCGCATCTTCCTCGATGCCATGGGGGCGGTCGCCGAGGTCTGGGTGATCGTGATTGCGGTTGTCGCGGTGCTGACCATGGCGCTTGGCAGTTTCGTGGCCCTGGTCCAGACCAACATCAAGCGAATGCTGGCCTATTCAAGCATCGCTCATGCCGGTTTCGTGCTGCTCGGTCTGGTCGCCGGGGCGCGGAACGGGGTCGCCAGCATCATGCTCTATCTGCTGATCTACGCCTTCATGAATCTGGGCATCTTCGCCGCCGTCGTCATGATGAGGAACGGCGATGTGAAGGGCGAGATGATCGACGATTACACCGGATTCGCCAAGGTCAACCGGGGGCTTGCCCTCGTGATGTTGATCTTCCTGTTTTCCCTGGCGGGCATTCCGCCAACGGCCGGTTTCTTCGCCAAATTCTACATTCTGGTGGCGCTGGTCGAGCAGGGATATGTGGCGCTGGCGGTGATCGCCGTGCTGCTAAGCGCGGTGGCCGCCTATTTTTACATTCGCATCGTGATGCTGATGTACATGAAGGAGCCGACCCGGCGCTTCGATTTGGCGCTGACGCCGTCGCTGCGCCTGACGCTTGCGGTCACGGTATCGGGGACGGTGGGCCTTGGCCTGTTCCCCGGTCGTTTCCTGGACCTGGCTCAAGCCGCTGTTTTCTCGGGGATAGGTTGAAAATAAGCGGTTCATTGTACATTATCTTACAGAGACAGGCAGTGAGTACGTTCGAGTGGTTTGGCTATAGGTTCCGCTTCCGTTTTCTTCGAGGCGAGCGGGGGTCGGCTAGCAACGGATCGACGTAAATGCCCATTGATTACTTGCCGGTTTTCTTGATGGTGGCCGTGGTTTCAGTCCTGGCCCTGGTGATATTGTTCGTCTCGTCGCTGGTGCGGCCCTCCAACCCTTATCCCGAGAAAAACCGCCCTTATGAATGCGGTGTCGACCACTGGGGCGAAGCGGCGGGGGGACTGTTCAAGGTCCAGTATTTCGTCATCGCCATCCTGTTCGTGGTTTTCGACGTGGAAACCATGTTCCTGTTTCCGTGGGCCGTGGTCCTCCAGGACATCGGGCTGCTCGGTTATATCGAAATGTTTGTGTTCATCTTTCTGCTGCTGGTGGGTCTGGTCTACGCCTGGGCAAAGGGAGCACTGGAATGGGAATCCTAGAGAATCGTTTTCCCGACAACGTCTTTTTCAGCACTGCCGACAGCATCATCAACTGGAGCCGGAAATCCGCGCTGTGGCCGGAGACGTTCGGTATTGCCTGTTGCGCCATCGAGATGATCGCCGCGGGTTGTTCACGGTACGATCTGGACCGCTTCGGCGTGGTGTTCCGGCCGTCGCCCCGGCAGTCGGACGTGATGATCATCGCCGGCACGGTGACAAAGAAATTCGCCCCGGTCGTGCGACGCCTTTACGACCAGATGCCTGAGCCGCGATGGGTGGTCGCCATGGGAACCTGCGCGATCTCCGGCGGGGTTTACAACACCTATGCGGTGGTGCAGGGCTCGGAATTGATCGTACCCGTGGATGTGCATGTGCCGGGCTGCCCGCCCCGCCCCGAGACGCTAATGCACGGGCTGCTTCTGCTTCAGGAAAAGATCAAGCGAACCCACGTGCTCAGACAGGGCGACCCGGCCCCCATCGTGGCGAGCTGACCATGGCCGGATTATCTGTATATGAAAGGATGGAACAGCGTTTCGCGTGCCGGGTGCGCGACGGCGGCGTGGGCATCGACATGCCGACGGTACTGGCCGACGCGGATGTGGTGGTTGAGTTGTGCTCGTTCCTTAAACACGATCCAGCGCTGCGCTTTGATTTCCTGTCGGACATGTGCGGAGTTGATCACCATCCCGAGCGGCCGCGTTTCGAAGTCGTCTATCACCTATATTCGATTCCGTTTAACAGTCGGCTGCGCATCAAATGCCGGTTCGACGAGCCGCCGCATGTTCCGTCCGTGACCGGCGTTTGGTCCACGGCCAATTTCCATGAACGCGAAGCTTTCGACATGTACGGAATCATGTTCGATGGCCATCCCGACTTGAGACGGATCTACATGTGGGATGAGTTCGAGGGATATCCGCTGCGGAAGGACTTTCCCTTGCGGGGCTACAAGGATGCCTACAACCCCTTCGGCGAAGAGAAGGATTAGGCGGGGACCCGGATGACGGATGTAACCGTTTTACACGAGGACAAACATGCCGGTGGCACATCCCAGGAAGTGCTGCTTAACCTCGGGCCCCAGCATCCGAGCACCCATGGGGTCTTGAGGCTGGTTCTGGAACTGGACGGTGAATATGTCGCGCGGACCGACCCCATAATCGGCTATCTCCACCGGGGGACGGAGAAACTGGCCGAGAACTTCACCTACACCCAGATATTTCCGCTCACCGACCGGCTGGATTATCTGTGTCCGCCGTCCAACAATCTCGCCTTTGCGCTGGCTGTCGAAAAGCTGCTGGGCATCGAAGCGCCCGAACGGGCCCAATATATTCGTGTGATCATGGCTGAGCTGGCCCGTATTTCAGGCCATCTGCTGATTTGCGGGGCTCTTCCCATGGATCTCGGCGCCATGACAACGCTGCTCTATACGATGCGCGAGCGCGAAATGGTTATGGACCTGCTGGAGATGATATCCGGCCAGAGGATGCACACCTCCTATTGCCGCGTGGGCGGTGTGCGCGAGGATTTACCCGGCGGTTTTAGCGAACGGATCAAGGAATTCTGCGACATATTTCCCCGGCGCATCAACGACTATGATCGCCTTGTCGGCCGCAACCGGGTGTTCCTGAAGCGAACCAGGGGTATCGCGCTGGTAACCGCCGAGGATGCCATCGACATTGGGCTCAGCGGTCCCAATCTCAGGGCCTCGGGCCTGGACTGGGACATCCGGCGGGACAGCCCATACGAAATTTATGACCGGTTGGATTTCAACGTGATCGTCCGCAATAACGGCGACTGCTACGACCGATGGATTTGCCGGATGGACGAGATGCGCGAAAGTGTCCGGATCATCGAACAATGCATGGAGCAAATGCCCGAGGGTCCCTTCATCGTCGACATGCCGACCATCGCCTTTCCGGTGGATAAGGAACTGCTGCGGTGCTCGATGGAGACCCATATCCATCACTTCGAACTGTCGGCCTTCGGCTTCAAGGTGCCCAGGGGCGAAGTCTATGTGAGCATCGAGGCTCCCAAGGGCGAGCTGGGTTTTTACATAATCAGCGACGGTAGCGAAAAACCGTTCCGGATGAAGGTGCGCGCACCGTCCTTTGTCAATCTCCAGATCTTGAAGGGAAAGGTCCGTAATATGAATTTTCTCGCGGACGTGGTGGCCATGCTGGGCAGCCTGGACCCGGTGATGGCCGAGGTCGACAAATGAATGACGCAACTGCCGCCTGGCCCGTGAAAACGGCCCTGAAGGAAAAGATCGAAGAGATCGCAACGCGATACCCTAACCGGCGCTCAGCGATCATGCCGGCGCTGTTTCTGGCCCAGGAGGAAAATGGCCATCTGTCGGGGGAGGTGCTTCGCAAGGTCGCGGATATCCTCGATGTCGCGGAAATATGGGTCTACGAGGTCGCCACCTTCTATTCCCTGTTCCACATCGAGCCGCTGGGCAAGTTTCACATTCAGCTTTGCACCAACGTCTCGTGCCTTTTGTCGCAAGCCGGCGGCCTGCTTGCTTATTTGGAAAAAAGGCTGGGGATTGCACCCGGAGACACCACGGATGACGGGCTCTTTACGCTGTCGACGGTCGAGTGCCTGGGCTCCTGCGACACGGCGCCGGTGCTGATGGTGAACGACGCCTATTTTGAAAACATGAGCGAACGACGGGTTGACGAAATGCTCGACGATCTGACCGCCAGGGCGAGGGACTAATCCGGCAACAGGAACGTGGATGAGGATGTTCGAAAAAGTCCTGCTAAAGAATGACGCAGCGTCCGACGGCCATGACATTGGGGCCTATGAGGCATCGGGCGGATATCAGGCGCTGGCGACGGTGCTGCGCGACTGCCACCCTGACGACGTGATCCAACTGGTCAAGGACGCCAACCTGCGCGGACGCGGCGGCGCCGGTTTTCCCACCGGTCTCAAATGGAGCTTCGTGCCCAAGGACCCGACGCTCGACAAATATCTGTGTTGCAACGCCGACGAAGGGGAGCCGGGAACCTTCAAGGATCGGGCGATCATGGAAAAAGATCCCCACCTGATGATCGAAGGCATGGCGATCGCGGCCTACGCCATCGGCGCTTCGAAAGCCTACATCTACATCCGGGGCGAATACCAACTGAGCACCCAAAGGACCGAGGCGGCGCTGGAGGAGGCCTATCGCAAGGGATATCTGGGGGAGCGCATTCTCGGCGCCGATTTCAGCCTGGATATTTATGTCCATCGGGGCGCGGGGGCCTATATCTGCGGCGAGGAGACGGCGTTGCTCGAATCGATCGAAGGGCGGCGGGGTCAACCCAAGCTCAAGCCTCCTTTCCCGGCCGTTAAAGGACTTTATGACAAACCGACCGCCGTCAATAACGTCGAGACCCTGGGCTGCCTGCCCGGCATTGTCCGGCGCGGCGCGGCATGGTTTCGTGGAATCGGCCCCGATAAGAGCCCCGGTCCCAAGCTCTTTTGCCTGAGCGGTCAGGTGCGCAAGCCCGGCCTCTATGAGCTTCCGATGGGCATTCCCCTGCGCGAACTGGTCGAGGTCCATGGCGGCGGGCCGCGTTCCGGCGGCCGAATCAAGGCGGTCATTCCCGGTGGGGTATCGGCGCCGATGATCCCGGAGGCCGGGCTCGACGTGACCATGGATTTCGAAAGCCTGGCCGCCGCCGGCACCATGTTGGGCTCGGCCGGCGTGATCGTGCTGGACGACACCGCCTGCGTGGTCCGGGTCGCCGAACGGATCAACGAATTTTTCCAATACGAGTCGTGCGGAAAATGCACGCCGTGCCGCGAAGGCCTGGACTGGACCGGCAAGATCCTGCACCGGCTGGAAAACGGCGGCGGCAAGCATGAGGATCTGGACCGGCTTGAATTCCTGTGCGGCAGCATCTTCGGCCGGTCCTTCTGCGCCTTGGGCGACGGCGCGGCCTGGGCGTTACGCGCCGCGGTTGAGCATTTTCGCGATGAATTCGTGCAACATATCGAAGAGGGGCAGTGCCCGTTGCATTAACGGCAAGTCGAGACACACAGAGGCGGATTCGCCATGGCTAAAGTCACGATCGATGGAAACCGGCTGGATGTCGCCGACGGCACCTTGATCCTGGAGGCCGCGGGCGACCAGGGCATTTCCATTCCGACTTTTTGTTATCAGGCGCGTCTGACGCCGCTGGCGTCGTGCCGCATGTGCCTGGTTGAGATCGAGGACCAGCCAAAGCTGCAACCCGCCTGCGCGACGCCGGTCACCGATGGCATGGTGGTGCGGACCGACACCGAACTGGTGGCCCAGACCCGGGAATCCATGCTCGAAATGTTGCTGGCCAATCATCCGCTCGATTGTCCGATATGCGACAAGGCGGGGGAATGCGAACTTCAGGACACGGTATTCGCCTATGGCGCGGGGGTGAGCCGCTTCAGCGATCAAAAGCGGGTGTTCCGCACCAAGGATATCCTGCTCAACCCGGTCATCGTGTTCAATGCCAATCGCTGCATTCAATGCCAACGCTGCGTCCGTATATGCGAAGAGGTGGTTGGCGCCGTGGCCCTGGGCACCATCGAGCGGGGCATGGATTCCGAGATCACCGGGTTTGAAAACAGCCTCAAGGGGTGCGATCACTGCGGCAATTGCATCGAGGTGTGCCCGGTCGGGGCGCTGATGAGCAATCCCTACCGCTACAAGGCGAGGCCCTGGGACCTGACCGAGACCGACACCACCTGCCCCTATTGCGGGACCGGGTGCCAGCTCACCGTGGGCCTGCGCGACGGCCATCTCGCCCGCGTGCGCTCGAAATATGAGACCGGCGTGAATGGTGAAACCCTTTGCGTGAAAGGAAGGTTCGGCTTCGACTTTATCGACGGCGAAAACAGAATCCGGCGGCCGATGGTTCGCCGGGACGGGACGCTGGTTCCGGTATCGTGGGACGAAGCGGTCGGATATTTCGCTAAGCGGGTCGAGGAGATTAAAAGTAACGGGAGCGGCCGGATTGGGGGGCTCGCGTCGGCGGGCCTGACCAACGAGACCCTGTATCTGTTTCAAAAACTCATGCGCATGGTGTTCGCCACCAACAACATCGACAGCTCAAGCCGCCTGTTCGCGCCGAGCCATGCTTTGGCCGAAATATTTGGGGGTCTCTACGCCAGACGCCCACTCGATGAAGTTCTCGAAGCCGATTGCATTCTGGTCGTTGGCTCCAACGTCACCGATGACAACCCGGTGACCGATTATCTTGTCCGGGGGGCGGTGCGGAACAAATCAAACAAGCTGTTCATGGTGTCGGCGCGGCCCTCCCGGCTTGACAGTGACGCCACCGCCCATTTGCGCCTGGCCCCGGGAGGGGAGGCGGCACTGCTGGCCACACTCGCGAATGGGCGCCTCGAGGACGCGCCGAAGGCATGGCAAGAATTTTTGCAAAAAGCGATCGCGGCCATAAGCGCGGCGCGGTCCGTGACTGTCCTGGTCGGCGTCGACCTGCTTCGGAGCGCGGAGGCGGAGCGGGCGTTGCAATGGCTTGGCAAGTTCGGGCGGATGCTGGAGGCCCAGGGCAAGCACATGGCGGTGCAATTTCTGTTCGACCGGTCCAACCAGATGGGGGCGTGGGAGATGGGCGCGCTGCCCGCCATGCTTCCGGGCTGGCGGCCAGTCGAGGATGGTCCTGAGCGGCGGTTGTTCGAGACTGCATGGGGATCGCCATTGCCGTCTGCACCAGGGGTCGACATCCACCGGATGCTTGCTCAATCCGCGGCCGGGGACATGGATATGCTCTACGTCCTGGGCAGCGACCCGGTTTTATCTTATCCGGATAGTGACTTGGCAGAATCAGCCCTTTCGAAGCTTGATTTGCTGGTGGTTCAGGATGCCTATTTATCTGAAACCGCCAGCCTGGCCGATATCGTGTTGCCCGCCCCGGCCTTCACCGAGGAAGCAGGGACCTTCACCAGCAATCAGGGCATGGTCCAAAGGGTTCGCCAGCTTCGCCGGCCGGGGTTCGAGGCCCGATCCAACGGAGAGATTTTCGGGCTTATCGCGTCAGCCCTGGGGCGTGACCCGGGCGTCACCGCGCCGGGCGAGGTTCTTAACGAGATCGCGCGGCTGGCTCCAACCTGTCGCGACCTCAATCTGGAGGCGATCGGTGAACAGGGCGCATTTACCAATTCGACCGGGACTGCCGCGAGAACGATTGAGCCCGTAAACCCCCCGATCCCGCCAGAGCCCGGCGGACTGATGCTGGTAACCGGCGACTGCCGGTTCCATTCCGGTTATCTGTCCCGCCATTCCGCGACCCTGAAAACGCTGGAGATGGAACCCTATGTGGAAATGAGCCCGGCAGACTGCGTCCGATTGCAACTTGCCGGCCAGGAGCGGGTCACGGTCCGTTCCCATCGTGGTGAGCTACAGGCGCGGATCAAGATCAACAAGCGCTTTCCCGACGGGATCGTGTTCGTGCCCGAGAATTTCGCCGAAATTCACCTGAACCGACTGCTGAAACAGGGGGACTATCCCTGTGTTGTCGAGATTGTCAGCGTCGAAAAAAGCACACGGGGCGCACAGCCACATGCCCAGCCCTGCCTTGCGTAAGGCGGTGGATTATCACTCCTCCAACTCCTCTTTCAGGAGTTCGAGTGCGAGCCACTGCTCCTCGGCCTCCGCCAGTTCGGTCTCGGCGCTCGCCAGACCGGCCGTGGTCTTCTCGAACGCGGCGGGGTCGCGGGCGTAAAGACCAGGGTCGGCCAGCGCTGCCCGCAGGCGTGAAATTTCAGCTTCAAGCTCGGCTATCCTGCCCGGCAGTTTTTCAAGCGCGTGCTTGTCCTTGAAGGAAAGCTTGCGCTTCGATTTCGGGGCCGGCGATGCCGAGCGGGCGCCGCGTCCTGTCTTATTCGGTCGTGTGGTTGCGGTTTTCGCGGTTTCCGTGGCGGCGAGTTTGCGCTGGGCAATCATATCGCTGTAGCCGCCGGCATACTCGATCCACTGCCCTGCGCCTTCCGATGCGATGACAGAAGTCACGACCCGGTCGATGAAGTCCCGATCATGGCTGACGAGAAGGAGCGTGCCCGAATAGTCGGCCAGCATCTCCTGCAACAAATCGAGGGTTTCAAGATCGAGATCGTTGGTCGGTTCGTCGAGCACCAGCAGATTGGAAGGCTTCGCCAGCGCGCGGGCGAGCATAAGGCGGCCGCGCTCCCCGCCGGAAAGGGCGCTGATCGGGCTGCGGACTTGCTCGGGCGCGAACAGAAAATCCTTCATGTAGCTGACCACATGTCTGGATTGACCATCGACCGTGACCATGTCGCCGCTGCCGCCGGTCAGCGCATCGCTCAATGTCCATTGAGGATCAAGGTCCTTGCGCCGTTGATCAAGCGACGCAAGCTGAAGATTGGCCCCCAGCCGGGTGGTGCCGTCATCAGGGGCGAGGGCGCCGGTCAGCAGGTTCAAAAGCGTCGTCTTGCCGGCCCCATTTGGGCCGACCACGCCAATCCGATCCCCGCGCTGGATGCGGACGGAGAAGTCCTTCACGATGGCTCGACTGTCATAGGATTTGGAAACGTTCTTGGCCTCAGCGACCAGTTTGCCGGAAATCTTGCCTTCCGCGACGGTCATTTTGACCGCGCCGGCGGCGCGGCGCTGTTCCCGTCTCTGCTGGCGCAAGGTCAGGAGCGCGCGCAATCGCCCTTGATTGCGCTTGCGCCGGGCCGTGACGCCATAGCGGAGCCAGTCGTTCTCCATGGCGATTTTGCGGTCGAGCTTGTGACGGTCGGTTTGCTCCTGCTCCAGCACTTCGTCGCGCCAGGCTTCGAAATGGCCAAATCCCTTGCCGATGCGCCGGGTCACGCCACGGTCCAACCACACGGTGGTGTCAGACAGGTTCACCAGGAACCGCCGGTCATGGCTGATTAGCACCAGTGCCGAACGCAAGCTCTTGAGCTCCCGCTCAAGCCACTCGATCGCCGGAAGATCCAGGTGGTTGGTGGGCTCGTCGAGCAGCAGAATGTCGGGTTCGGGCGCCATGGCCCGGGCCAGGGCGGCCCGGCGTGCCTCGCCGCCGGAAAGCCGCATTGGGTTCTCGCCGCCGGTGAGGCCAAGCTGCTCAAGCAGATATTGCGCCCGGTAGGGATCATCCCCCGGCCCCAGGCCGGCCTCGACATAGGCAAGGACGGTTCCATGCCCCGAAAGATCGGGTTCCTGCGGCAGATAGCGGATCGTCGCACCCGGTTGAACGAAACGCTCTGCCCGGTCGGCCTCGATCAGGCCGGCGGCGATCTTGAGCAATGTTGACTTGCCGGATCCATTGCGTCCGACCAGGCATAATCGTTCGCCCGCCGACAGGGAAAGTTCCGCGCCCTCGAACAGCGGAGTGCCGCCAAAGGTAAGAAATATGCCGCGCAGGATGAGAAGGGGTGGGGCCATGATTGGCCCTTTTTAATGAGCGCGCCTGGAGAGGGCAAGCATGCAGGGACACCGGGTTCAGACCGTAACTATTTTTTCATATCGGGGCGGTTTCATCCGGTTGCCCAAGGCGCGGGTTGTCGGCGGTCGAATGCTATCCAAACACGCTAGAGCGCGGATTAGAAAATTGCTGGGTCAAATCTTGAAAAGCTGACCTAGATCAAGGTAATTTGTTCAAAGATACGAATGCTCGGGGCGGGAATGGCGTTGGTAAGTTTTGTGGAGAAATGTTCGTGAAAATTTTTGGCGTCGTCGGCTGGAAAAATAGTGGCAAGACGACATTAATCGTAAAGCTGGTCGAGGAATTTGTGCGCCGGGGCTATCGGGTCTCAACGCTCAAGCATGCGCATCACGCGTTCGACATTGATCGGCCGGGCAAGGACAGCTATCGCCACCGCGAGGCCGGCGCGACTGAAGTGCTGATTGCTTCCGGCGCCCGCTGGGCGCTGGTGCATGAACTGCGTGATGAGCCTGAGCCCGATCTCGATGAACTCCGCACCCATATTGCGCCCGCGGATTTGTTGCTGGTCGAAGGCTTCAAGAAGCACGATCACCCGAAAATCCAGGTGGCGTGGAACGGGCAGGATGGCGACATCCTGGTTCACGATGATCCGTCCATTCGCGCGGTGGTCACCAACGTGCCGGACTTGAAAAGCATTCGCCCGGTTATTCAGATCGACGCCATCGAGGAAATCGCCAACTTTATAGCCGGCGAAATTGGCCTCGGCAAAAAACCAATTGACCACCGGAAGGAGGAGAAGAGCCGGTGGGCCTGAGGCCGGTGGCGTGATAACGAACGGACGCATCGGCGGTTTCCCGATCAACGGCATTCGTGGCCGGCTAACCTTATGGTTCATAGTCGCAATTGGCGGCGCCGTGGTGCTTGCGAGCATGGTGGTTTATCGATCGGGGCTGTCTTCGATCCAGCGGACGCTCGGTCAAACCTATTGTCAGATCGCGAGCCAGATCACCGAGACTTTCGAAGGAGCGCTGGAACGGGAAATCACCAATCTCGGCAGAATAGCCGCCGACGCCCAGACGACGGCCGTAGCGCTGGAAGAGCGGGATCTTTATGGCGACCGCCCCCGGCAATGGGTGGAAACCCGGCTGCGGCGATTGGAACGGGAATGGGGCGACGCCGGCGGCCAGAACGAACGGGCATCCCAACTCCGCCCTCAACTCTCGGAAAGGCTGAGAGTGCTCGCCCGCCTTCAGCTCGAACAAGTCGTTCGACTATCAGTCTACGACCGGCATGGCGTGCTTCTCGCGGCCAGCGATCCGCCGTCCCATCGCGTGGCCGGCAGCGCTCAGTGGTATCGCGCGGTATCCGGCCGGAACCGGAGGTTCAATAACTTCAATCTGGATCGGAGTTTCAATTACCTCAGTCTGGACCGGAGCAATCAGGAACTTACAATCGTGGTTCCGGTGTGGGCAAAAGGTGAAATAGCCGGTTTCGCCCACGGGCAATTCAAATTTCAATCTTTTGTCTCGGAGATCGAGGACGAGCGGTTCGGCGAAACCGGGGAAGCCGTTCTTGTCGACTATGCGGGTGCGCCCTTGCACGGAAAACCGCGAAATTTCCTCATTCACGCCATGGCGACCAGGCCGGCCCAACCGGCCACTCATGGGCGAGGCGGACCGGTCGATGACGAGCCCTACTGGCTCGCCATTGACGACGGATTGTCCAGCTTCTTCTGGCGGCGACTGGCTTGCGTCGCCCCGGCGGCCACGATCAGCGGTTACCGCGCCGCATTTGACCGGCCGTCCTGGTCGGTCGTCGTAACCCAGGCCCCCGACGAAAGTTACGCCGGGCTTGCGCATTCCCTGCGTGGACTGGCGGGCGTGGGCGGCATCCTTATCATTCTCGTCGGTGCGGTCGGCGCGGTGATCGCCCGGCACATCGCCGCACCGCTGCAGCAACTTCAGGACGGCGTCAGGCGATTTGCGGCTGGCGAACGCGATCATCGGATATCTGTCACCAGCCGCGACGAAATCGGCGAGTTGGCCACCGAATTCAATCGCATGGCGGCAAAGGTCGCGACCACGGAGGAGGAGCTCCGGGCGTTCGCACAGGCGGTCGAGGACGCCGCCGATGCCATTATCATGACCGATCGTGATGGCAGGGCGTATTATGCGAACCCGGCTTTCGAGGCGATGACCGGCTATCCCCTGGACCGGATCAGGGGGCGGACCGCATCGTTCCTGCGTTCCCACAAGACACCTGACACGGTGTTTCGCGACATGTGGAGCGCGGTAAAGGAAGGCCGGTCGTGGCAAGGGGAGCTTTGGAACCGACGTCGAAACGGCGAGGACTATCCCGTGGATCTTACGGTAAGTCCGGTGTTTGACGAGAATGGCGAGATGGTGTCGCTTCTGGGCGTTCACCGCGACATTTCGCTGGCCCGGAAATATCGGGACGAACTCGAACGCGAGGTCGAAGCAAGAACCCGGGAAATATCGGACACCCAGGGCCTGACCGCGATGGGACGGATGGCCAGTATGATCGCCCACGATCTGCGCAATGCACTGTCCATGGTGAAGATGAACCTGCAGATTTTGCTGCGACGCCACGAAAGTGCCAGCGACGCTGACAACGAGCACTGCGTGATCGGCCTGGAACAGGTGCGATACATGGAGGCCATCCTTCATGACATGCTGAGTTTCGCCCGCCCGGAAAAGTTGCGGCAGGATTGGCACGACGCGGATGAAATCATCTCAAGCGCCTTGTTGAGCGTAACGCCGATTGTGGAGAAGAACCGGATCGAGGTCGTGCGCGACAGATCCCAGAGCCTGCCAAAAATATACTGCGACCGGATCAAGATTCTGGAGGCGTTGCAAAATTTGCTCCAAAACGCCGCGCAATCCATGGTCGAGGGTGGCATGTTGAAGCTATCGGCCCATGTCGTGATTGAGACGCCCGTACCCTCGATCCGGCTCACGATCGAAGATACCGGGGATGGTATTCCGCCCGACGTGCTGTCAGAAATTTTTGAGCCGTTTTTTACCACAAGGTCCAAGGGAACGGGTCTGGGGCTGGCAATCGTCAAACGCATTATCGAGCAGCACCGCGGCACCGTTCATGTCAATTCGATCGAGCGAAAAGGAACAACCGTAGCCGTTGTGCTGCCCACAGAGCCGGAGAGTTGTTAAGTGTCCGCGAAGCCCAGCATTCTTGTCATTGACGACGAACCGGCAAGCTGCCGGACTTTGAAACTTCATTTTGGTGGACGGGGCTTCGACGTCGAAGTGGCGACCAGCGCCGATGAGGGTCTGGCGAAACTCCACGCCAGTCCGACCGATATCGTGGTCTCGGATATCCGCATGCCGGGCCGCGACGGCCTGTCGCTGCTAAGCGAGGTAAAGGAGTGCTATCCGACCGTCCCTGTCATCATGATAACGGCGTTCCAGGACCTGGACAGCACCATCGCCGCCATGCACGGCGGCGCATTCGACTATGTGCTCAAGCCAATTGATCTCGACGAGCTGGAGGATTCGGTGGACCGGGCGCTGGAACTCCGAAAGGCGCCGGAATCCGGGGGCATGGACCTGGATATGAGCGGCAAGGTGGGTAGCATGGTGGGCCGCGGCCGCGCGATGAAGGACGTTTTCACGACTATCGGCATGGTCTCGCAAAGCCGGGTCACCGTGTTGATCCTGGGTGAATCAGGCACCGGCAAGAGTATCGTCGCCGATGCCATTCATGATGCCAGCGCCGAAGCCGAGCTTCCCTTTATCGCGGTCAACTGCGCGGCACTTGTGGAAACGCTGCTGGAAAGCGAGTTGTTCGGGCATGAACGCGGCGCCTTTACCGGGGCATATAACACCAGGAAGGGCAAGGTCGAACAAGCCGGCGGAGGCACTTTGTTTCTAGATGAAATCGGGCAATTGTCGCCGCGCATGCAGGGCAAGCTTTTGCGGCTGCTGGAGGAGCGCGAATTTAGCCCGGTCGGCAGCAATCGCACCCTGACCAGTGAAGCGCGGTTTGTCGTCGCCACCAATGCAAATCTCGCGGATCTGGTGAGCAAGGGCGAATTTCGCGAAGATCTGTTTTACCGCATGAATGTGGTCAATATCACGCTGCCGCCGCTACGCGACCGGCGCAAGGACATCCCTTATCTCGTTGAGCATCTTCTGAGGAAGATCACCCGCGATGTCAGGAAATCGATCCGGCGACTGCCGGCCGAAGTCATGGAGGTCTTGATGGCGCATGACTGGCCGGGAAATATCCGGGAACTCAAAAATGTGCTGATGAGAGCAGTGGTGATGGCGCAGGGAGACACCATCACACTGGATTTGCTGCCGGAAGAAATTTCAGGCGTGAGGCCAGCCAATGGAGGCGGCGGCAAGACCGGCGTCGTGGGCGAGACGGCGGCGCCGGTTCACATGTCGCTCAAGGATGTCGAGCGCGATCACTTGCAAAGGGTTCTGGACAGCACCGGCTGGCATCGCGGACGCACCTGCGAAATTCTGGGCATCTCAAGGCCGCGCCTGGACCGGCGCATCAAGGAATATGGATTGTCGCCAAAGGCGTGAAAGCCGCCTGGTTCCACCGGCGACCGCTTTAAATCAAAGCCTACGATGAACAAAACAGCGAACCGCGGACCAAACAATGAACGAAATCAAGAAGGGGATTGTGCCGGATGAGTGGCCGATCCCCGGCAAAGGGCGTCAACACCATGAATTCGTTATGGTTTTTTTGATCGTGGAAACGAAGCCGGTTTGGCGCGCTCATTGCATACCTAACGACACACACCTGAATGGCTGGGATATCCGTTGGCAGGGAGGGACATTTGAAAAAGGTCACACAAATGAGATCAAAGCGATCTGAAAGTCTTGTTCGCGACGTTGCCGGGGCGGCGGTGATAGCGGCCGGGCTGGTGGCGGGCGTGACGCCGCAAGGAGCCGCGGCTCAGGAATTTGGACCGGTGAAAACCTTCGAGGTCGACCCAAAAAAGGCCGAACTTGGCAAGCGGCTGTTTTTTGATCGGCGTCTGTCCGGCGATGCGGCGATCAGTTGCGCGTCCTGCCATCAACCGGACAAGGGCTTCGCGGACGGCTTGCCCCTGTCGGCCGCTTATCCTGGATCAGATGGCTTTCGCAATACCCCGACATTGATCAATACCGCCGACAAGGCGTCATGGTTTCACGACGGCAGGCTTGGCACGAATCTGAACGATGTCACCCGTGAAATGATCACCGAGTCCTATTTCATGAACATGGACATGCGCCTGATGCAGGAGCGTCTCAAGCAGGATCCGGTCTATGTGAAAATGTTCAAGGAAGCGGGCTATGGCGAGCCGAGCAACGGCTCGGTGCGCAAAGCTATTCCTGAATATTTGAAAACGCTGACGTCGCGCGGCGCCCCGTTCGATTCCGGCAAGATGTCCCGTTCGGCCCGGCGCGGTTTTGAACTGTTCAAGGGCAAGGCCAATTGTGCCGCCTGCCACGACGGACCCCGGTTCAGCGATGACAAGGCCCACAATATCGGCACGCCGGAAAATCCTGATATCTGGAGCAATCCGCTGCGCCATGTGACCTTTGTCACCTACGCCATGTTCATGGGTGTCGAGAATTACATGAACATCCGGCGTGACGTCGGCGCGCATGTTCAGTTCCATAAGGCGGACGGCTCGGATATCGGCAAATTCATGACGCCGACCCTGCGCGAGCTGAAATTCACCGCGCCATACATGCACAACGGCATGTTCGCCACCCTTGAGGATGTCGTGGAATTTTACAACAGCGGCGGTGGAGACGATCCCAACAAGGATCCCCGACTCAAGCCGCTCAAGCTCAGCGGCAAGGAAAAGAAAGACCTGGTTGCTTTCCTCAAGGCATTGTCGGGCGAAGCCCTGACTGGTCCGGATCATGTTTGGCCGGACACCGTTCCGGTCACATACGAGCCTATTGAAAACTGGCGCGATACACCGAATTAGAGGAGGAGGGGAGCATGGATATCAAGATCGAGATTTCCGCCATCGCCGCTGTTGCGGCATGTGCGATCACACTTGCCCCTTCTGGAGTGCAGGCAAAGGGCGACCCCGATATCGACGCGCCGTTGGCGCCTCTGGGCGCCCCGCCGATCCCGGCTGACAATCCGCAGTCCGAAGCCAAGGTGGAATTGGGCAAGAAACTGTTCTGGGACCCGCGGCTCGGCGGTGATGCCTCGACCGCCTGCGTGACCTGTCACGAGCCGTCCCAGGGTTGGTCATTCTCGGACGATCTGTCGCGTGGCTATCCTGGCACGGTGCACTGGCGCAACAGCCAGTCCGTCGTCAATTCGGCTTATTTCGGCAAACTGTTCTGGGCCGGGGCGGCCAAGTCGCTTGAGGCTCAGGCCCCGTCGGCGGCGCGCGGCGCGGTGGCCGGCAACGGTGAGAACGATATGATGGAGGCGCGTCTCGCCTTCATTCCGGAATACCGCAAGGGTTTCAAGGAAATCTTCGGAACCGAATGGCCGTTGATCGCCGACGCCTGGCGGGCGATCGCCGCATTCGAGAGGACCATGATACACAACGACACCCCGGTCGATCGATATCTGGCGGGCGATGAAGCCGCCCTGACCGACCAGCAAAAGCGGGGCATGAAACTGTTTAACGGCAAGGCGAATTGCATCGAATGCCATAACGGCGCCCTGACCACGGACGAGCAGTTCTACAATCTCGGTGTCCCGCCCGCCGAGCGGTGGGAGGAGGACGGCCTGGCTCAGGTCACCTTCCGCTTCGAGCAGTACGCCAAGGGTTCGACCCAGGAGATGTACCGCAAGATCAAGGACGATGCCGGGCTCTATTACCGCACCAAGGAGAAGGCGGATAAGGGCAAATTCCGCACCCCGCCGCTGCGGTACACGCTCTACACGGCCCCCTATATGCATAACGGCTCCTTCTGGGATCTGACGGAAGTGGTCGAATTTTATAATGCGGGCGGCGGTGAGAACGAATTCAGCGCCACCAAGACTCCGATCCTCAAGCCGCTTGGGCTGAGTGACGAGGAAGTCGAGGATTTGGTGGCTTTTCTGGAGGCATTCAGTGGCGACGAACTTGAGATCGACCCGCCGAAGCTCCCCGATTACGCGCCACTACCCACCGAATGAGGGAGGCTGACGAAATGAACAACGACACTCAGATCAACGGTCCCAGGTTGCCCAAAGCTCCCGAAAAGGGCGAGAAACGCCTGCCCGGTTGCATGATGAACCGCCGCACATTCCTGCTGACGTCAGGCGCGACGACCGCGACGGTCATGATCATGCTCAATGCGGGAACTCCGGAAGCCAGGGAAGTCCCGGCGACGCTGGCAAGCTATCCCCGCAAGCTGATCACCAGATTGAGCGAGCTGAAACCCGACGAACCGGTCAGTTTCACCTATCCCGACGAAGGTGAGTACGCTGAATCGATGATCGTGAAACTCGGGGTGCCCGCCGGCGGCGGCATTGGCCGCGACAGGGATATCGTCGCCTTCAACTCCTTCTGCACCCATCAGGGCGGGTACCTCGGTGGGTTGTACAAGGCGGATACCAAGTCGTTGGGAGCGTGTCCGCTGCACCTGTCGACATACGATTTGACGCGCCACGGCATTCTGATTTCCGGCCAGGCCTATCAAAGCCTGCCTCAGGTGCTGCTGGAGCTGGAAGGCGACAATATTTATGCGGTTGGCATTTTCGGCCTCGTGTTCGGCCGTTATGACAATCTCGAAGGTTAGGGAGAACGAGCAGTGGCTACCCCATATTACATCCCTGAAGCGAGCGTTCCGCTGCCTCCGAAAGATGCGGAGATCATCACCACCGCTTGTGATTATTGTGTCGTCGCCTGCGGGTACAAGGTCTATCGCTGGCCGGTGGCGGGTAATAACAGAGGCCTGCCCGACGCCGCGAACAATGCCTTTGGCGTCGACTTCCCGGTCGAGACGCTCGGGCCCTGGGTCGCGCCCAACCAGCACAACATCGTGCTGCACAAGGGCGAGCCTCATCACGTCGTCATCATTCCCGACAAAGATGCGGAGACGGTCAACGTCAACGGCGATTCGAGCCTTCGAGGCGGCTGTATCGCCCAGAAATGCTACAATCCCCAAACGCCGACCCGTGACCGTCTCAAGCAGCCGATGGTTCGGATCTACGGGATCCTGCAGCCGGTGCCGTGGGACTTCGCCCTGGATATCGCCGCCGAGGTCGCGAAGCATGTGATCAAGAAGCACGGTGTCGACGCCTATGGCGTCAAGACGTTCTCCTACCAGTATATCGAGAACACCTACGCGATCAGCAAATACGCGCTGCGTAGCATCAACACGCCCAACTTCACCTTCCATGACACGCCATCGGACGTCACATCGACACCCGGATTCCGGGATGCCGGTTTCGATAACTTCGCGCCTGCTTACGAAGATTGGCGCGATGCCGAAACGCTGCTGATGTGCGGCACCGATCCTTATGAAACCAAGACCATTTTGTTCACCCAGTGGATCATGCCGGGCATTCAGAATGGTCAGAAGGCGATCTTCATGGTGCCGCGCCGCACGGCCGGTGTCGCCTATGCGGAAAAGAATGGCGGCCTGTGGCTTGACGTGACCCCCGGCACTGATCTTCTGGTGGTCAACGCCATCGCCCGGATCGTGGTTGAAAACGGTTGGGAAGACGCGGAATGGATCCAGAAGTGGGTCAACGACAAGTGGGAGTCTTCGTCAGGCTTCGGCCAGGGGACGCGGAACACTCCGTGGCAGTGGCGCACGACCTGGGGCAAGTTCCAGACCGCCGGGTTCGAGGACTGGAAGAAGTGGCTTCTGTCCCAGGACGAATTCAAGCTGGAGGAGGCTAGCCGGATTTCAGGAGTGGACGCGGCCAAGATCAAATTGGCCGCGGAGTATATGGCGAAACCGGTCGACGGCCGGCGGCCCAAGACTTCGATCATGATCGAAAAGGGCTTCTACTGGTCGAACAATACCGGCAACACCCAGGCGATTTCCGCGCTTGGCATCATTCTCGGCTGCGGCGGCCGTCCCGGCCAGGTGATTGCGCGCGCGGGCGGCCATCAGCGGGGTGGCATCAAGGGCGGCAAATATCCGCGCAACAAGTCGCCGATGAAGGTGCCGGGTCGCCGGCGGCGTGCCCTCGACACCGATACCTGGATGATCGCCGGCCATACCCGCATGGCCCATGTCATCGGCACCACCTGGGTGCAATCGATGTGCAGTTCGCAGAAGCTGTCTCAGCGGTTCCACGAACTGACGCTGGCCAACCCCCATCAGGTGCGCTCCTACGATAAGGCGGAAATCATAGAAACCCTCAAGCGGAGGGCGGATTCCGGCGGCATGGTGATCATGAACCAGGACATCTACCTGGTGGACCCGATCGGCGCACGATTTGCGGATATCGTTTTCCCGGCCGCCACCTGGGGCGAGGAGGACTTCATGCGGGCCAACGGCGAGCGCCGCTTGCGGCTCTATCATAAGTTCTATGACGCTCCCGGTAACGCCAGGCCGGACTGGTGGATCATCGCCCAACTCGCCAGGAAGATGGGTTTCGAAGGTTTCGACTGGAAGACCTCCAACGACGTGGCTGAGGAATCTTCCCGCTTTTCGCGCGGCAGCCGCAAGGATTTCCACATGATCAAGGTGGCGGCTCACCGCGAAGGCAAAACCCTGCACGAGAAGCTCGCCGAATTCGGCACCAATGGCATTCAGGGTCCAGTGTTCCTGAATGACGATGGAACCCTTGTGGGAACCAGGCGATTGCATGATACACAGCGTTCCCTCCCGGCGACGGGTCCGATGGCGGCCAACGTTTTCAATAAAAAGCTTACCCACTTCAACAGCCAGACCGGCAAGTGCAACCTGCAAAAGTCGCCGTGGGATTTGTTCTCCGATTACTGGGAATGGATGAAGCCCAGTGATGGCGAACTCTGGTGCACGTCGGGCCGGGTTAACGAGCGGTGGCAGTCGGGCTTCGACGACCGGCGCCGGCCCTATATCGTCCAGCGCTGGCCTGACAACTGGGTCGAAATCCATCCGGATGACGCCCGGGAGCGGGGCATCGAAAGCGGCGACATGGTCATGATCTATTCCGAAAGAGTGCCCAGCCTGAAGGAAACCACGTTGGGCGTTGAGGCTTCCGACTATTCCTTCAGCGGCCAGATGAAGCGCGGCAATGTCGAGCTTTCCAAAGCGGCTGTAACCGGCGTGGCGGTCGTTGCGCGGCACATCAAGAAGGGGGTTCTGTACATGGACTTCCTGCATCCGGCGCAGCCCGCAAACGCGCTGGAAGGGCGGATCGTGGACTGGATCAGCGGAAACTACAATTTCAAGATGGGCGTGGCGAGGATCAAGAAGATCGGTGAATCGCCCTATAAGCACACCTTCCGCACGATGTCATTCGCGCCTCGCGACATCATATAGGGCCCTTGAGGATTCCGGTGGGGACCGCGGGTTTCCACCGGAATTCGGTTCTGTTCAGACCTCAACAGGCCGTAGTATTGGTAAACCAACGATGACACATCAAACCGCGACGGCTTCGAATATGGATTTGCCGACGGATAGCTCGCGTACGGGAAGGGAACTGGTCGTCGATAGGCTTTGCCAGATCCTTCGCCAGGGTATCGACGTTCACCGCTGTCTGGCGGCGAAAGCACTGGGCCGCATGGGCGAGCCGGCGGCCGTGGATGCGCTGACCCAGGCGCTGCTCGATGAGGACGAGGACGTCCGCGCCGACGCGGCGGAGGCGCTGGGTCGTCTGGCTGATCGCCGGGCTTGCAAGCCGCTCCTTGAGAATTTAATTGGCGACCCGTCGTTTGATGTGAAATCAAACGCTGTAACGGCGCTGGTCGATTTGAAGGACCCCGAAGTAACGCCGTGGCTGCGGCGGATTCTCAAGGGACGCGATGAAGCCATCGTTTGGGATGAGGACGAATTCCACCAAAGCGGCTGGGACGATTGGTGCGACCTGCAAGTCCAGGCCATCAATGGTCTTGCGGACCTGGGCGTCGAGGATGCGGTGCCCGAGATCATGGCGGTGATGGATGACGAGTTCGGCCAGGACCTGTCCCACGCCATCGTCAAGGCGCTGGGTCGCATCGGCCCCGCCGGACTGGCGCCGCTCGTGGACTTGCTAAAAAAGCCCGATGTGAAATTCCGCCGGCGGGCGATCGCCACTCTGGTCGAGTTGCAAGGGCCGGTTTCTCTTAAGGCCGCCAGGATTTGTTTGCGTGACCCGTCGCCCGATGTCCGCCTGATTGCATTGCGCGGTGTCGCCGCCATGTCGCCTGACGATGAGTTGCTGAAGGCGTTGCTGGATGACCCGGCGACCGAGGTCAGGGTCGAAGCGATCCGGCTCGCGGGCGTCGGCCATCCGGATCATTTGGAACAGGCTCTTCTGGACGAAGAGACCGAAGTAAGGCAAGCGGCGCTTGAGGTGCTCGCGGCCGTCCCGGATGCGTTGCCGGGCGAAAACACTGTTGAAATTCTGCATGCCAGACTTCTTGACGATGATCCCGAAATATCGGTCGTTGCCGCGAAGGCGCTGGGCGCTGTCGCCGGGGCGGATGCGGCCGAACAGTTGATTGTCCAACTGACCGACCGGTCGCGGCCGGTTGAGGTGCGGGAAGCAGCGCTGGTCACGCTCGCGGCGAGCGGCGCGGACGGTGTAATTCCCATACTGCTCGATGTTCTGGGCGATCCGCGGCGCGAAATGCGCCTTCGGGCCCTGGTCATCCTGTTGGAACGCGCGCGGCGGGACGCAACCTGGCCCAACGAGGCGGGGCGCGCCTTGCTGTCCGCCCTTCGGGGCGAGCTTCTGGCGGATGACGGGCATGAACCCGACGAGGAGACGGATGCCGCGGCCGAGGACACACAGGCTGGCCCGGGTAAGGACGATGAGACATCGGAAACCGCCGGTTCCGCGTTCCCTATATCCACGCTTGCCGCCTTGGCCAACCTGCCGCCAACGCCGTCCGTCGAAGGGGGCGCGGCCGAGGAAGCCACGCTCACCGAAGTCGATCAGGAATTTCTTGAACTGACGAAGAGAAGTCCCAAAAGAAGGCGCGTGACGCTGGCGACCACTGTGGCGCCCTATCATGACATCAGGCGCCTCGCCGCGCGGTTGCTGGGCGATCTGGCGTGCGACGACGTGGCTCTGGGGCTCGCCGAGGCCTTAAGTGATCCAGATCAGGAACTGCGGCTTATGGCCGCGGACTCCCTCGCCCGGATTGCTGGAAAGCACACAGCCTTGCCGCCGGAGGCGATTGCGGCCCTTGTCGAACTCGGCCGGGCGGACAATCGCGATTTAAGGCTTAGGGCCGCGCGGGCGCTTGGGCAGGTGGATGATCTGGATACCGTGTCCGATGCGGCGGCGTTCTGGAACGACAGCGACCCGTTTGTACGAGCCGAGGCAACGCGGGCCCTTGCGCGCCTTCCCGGACAGCGCGAAAATCTGATCGGTTTGTTGAATGATCCAGAGGCATGCGTCCGGCTGGCGACAGCTCATGTGGTGGCTCAGCAGAGCGACACGGATGTTGAGGAAATCCTGGTTAAATTTGCCTTATCCTGGCAGGGATATCATTGTCGCGAGGTCGGTCGTCTGTTGCGGGACCGAGACAATGACAAGGCAGGCCGATTGTTCCTGGACGCGCTGGGAAGTCCCGACAATATCGAAAATTGGCAGTTTGCGATCGAGGCATTGGAGGAGTTGAATAATGTGGTCTCCGGTGGCGGCGAGACGGCCATATCATGAGCACCTGGTTCAGTTAACGAAAGAGGTTCGGAAATGGTGAACAAAATGACCCAAACCGTGTGGAAGGCGGGCCTGATTGGCCTGACGGCTTTGGCGTTGGCGGGTACCGCCCACGCGGCGAAATACAAAGAGGTGGCGGTTGAAAATGGCGGCTCGATCACCGGACAGGTGTCGATTGGCTCAGCCGAGGTGAAATCTCAGGAATACGTCATCGCCAAGGATCCCCATATCTGCGGAACCGGCACCCGCGTAGTCAGGCAGGTCAGGTCGAATGGCGGCGCGCTGCTTGATGCGGTGGTCTATCTCGACAAGGTGCCCGAGGGCAAGGCGTTCGCGGACGAGAGCAGGAAAATCACCGTTAATCAGGAAAAGTGCGGCTTTGAGCCTTATCTGTCGGTGATGGTCAATGAGGGCGAGTTGGAAGCGGTCAATTCCGATCCGACGCTTCACAATATTCATACCTATGAGTTGATCGGGCGGGCCCGGCGCACGGTGTTGAATATCTCGCAGCCGGATCAGGGCAACAGGGTCACCAAAAAGATCAAGCTGCGCAAGGGCGTGGCCATGAAGGTCGAATGTGACGCCCATGATTTCATGCACGCCTTCGTGTTTGTCGCGCGCAATCCCTATTTCGCAAAGGTCGACGACGCCGGCCGATTCGAGATCGGTGATGTGCCGCCCGGCAAGTATGTCATCAAGGTGTGGCACGGTACCCTGGGCGAGCAGATCGGTGAGATTGAGGTATCGGGCGACGCAAGCCAGACCGTGAACTTCTCGTTCTAACCACCGGGGTGTGTACTCATGGGGGGATGCGGTGGCGGGCGGCCGCGATGGGCAAAATGGCTCTCATCGTGATCGGTTCGGCGGCCTGCGCCGGTCCCGTGAAGACGACGCCAGGCATGGCGTTGGTTCCGGGCGGGCCGGCCATTGTGGGAGATGCCGGCAAATTTTCTCTGGATGGTCCCAAACCCGTTAATGTCGAGGCCTTCTGGATTGACCGGTTTGAGGTCAGTAACGCCGACTATCTCGCCTTTACGCGGGCCACTGGGCGAGCCGAACCGGCTTTTGCCGATGACCCGGCGTTCAATGCGCCGGATCAGCCGGTCACGGGCGTCACCTGGCATGACGCCAGGGCCTATTGCCGTTGGGCGGGGAAAAGACTGCCCGGTGAAGTTGAATGGGAAAAGGCGGCGCGCGGCGCCAATGGCCGCACATTCCCCTGGGGCGACGAACCTCGGTTCGAAAATGCCCATATCGACGGCGAAGCGCCGTTGTCTGTTTTCAGCAAGCCCATGGATAGCAGTCCCTATGGCGTTCGCGGCATGGCCGGCAATGTTTCCGAATGGATGGCTGAGAAAAATCCGGTCGCGGTGAGCTGCCGACCGGGCGGTAAACACGGGCTGGGGCACGGCCCTGGCGCCCAGAGGATTTGCGCCATCATCAAGGGAAACAACTGGTCCTCGGCGCTGCCACATATGACAAAGGCCGCACACTATCTTTGGGACTACACCGACAGCGTGGCTGAATTTGTAGGTTTCCGATGTGCCCGCTCGGCCAGCAAACCCTAACGGCAAATTTTAACCTGGACGGGGGAAATTATGGTGAAAATGTCAGAGATATTAAAAGCTGAAACCAGGGACTGGGGGGCTCTGATCCTCCGGGTGGGCCTTGGGCTGGTTTTCGTGATCGGTGGCGCCAACAAACTTGGCCAGCTCCTGAACGCGGCGACCCACGATGGGTTGGTGGCGAAATATACCGGCGCCGCGGGCTATATTAACGGGTTTTTCCTGGACTTTCTGTTTTCCGGCCGGTTCGGAGACTGGTTGTCGCCCTCCGCCTTCCTGACGGCCCTGTCCTCGTTCGAGCTGATCAGCGGCATCTTGCTGGTCGTGGGGCTGGCGGTTCGCCCCCTTAGTTTGATTTACGCCTTTCTGCTGTGGACGTTTGTGATGTCGCTTCCCGTGGCCACCACGCCCGGGATCGCGGTTGACGTGTCGACCTACCAATCCCCGGCCATGCTGGTGCAAATCCGGGATATTGGCCTGTCGGGCATGATGTTCGTTCTGTTCAATCTGGGGGCCGGTATCCATAGTCTCGATCGGCGTCTTGGCTTTGAGGACACCGACCGCGAGATTGCGGGCTGGGATAATCTGGGGCTGCTGCTGCGTCTGTCGGTCGGCGTTATCATGATCGTCGGCGGGGCCTTCGCCGGGGGCGACCACATTCAAAGTTTCGCAACATCTGGCTGGATTTTGTTGCTCCTCGGCGTTTTGCTTGTCAGTGGCCATGGCGTGCGCCTTGCCGGTGGGGCGGTCATTGGCGTGATGCTGTGGTACATGGCCGCCAAGCTCGACCTCGACAAATCGCTGATCGGCAATCTCAACGGTATTAAACGCGAATTCGCAATCATGGCGGCGGCGGGGCTGCTGGTTTGGCGGGGCGGCGGCGGGCGTTTCACCTTTGTCGGTCTGATCCGATCGGTGCAAGGCCTGTTCGCCAGCCGATAATAAAGAGGCGGCGGCTCCGGACGTGGAGCCGCCGCCCTGGTTTCGGTGTTCTAGAATTTATAGTTGAAGTCGAGCCGGAAACGGTTGCCATCCTCGATCGTTGTGATCGCGTCGGCGACATAAAAACGCGCGACGGCATTCAGGTTTTTCCTGATGGCGTAGGCCAGGCGGAATTCATGGCCTTTTAGGTTGCTGGCGCGGACCTCGGTCGCCGAACCCCAGCGCACCCAGTTGTCCTGAGCGTATGATGAGTTCACGGCCAGCGTCTCGATATGGGCGTAATAATAGGCCGCCAGCCAGTCGCCCTTTTCCTTGAGCTTGCCGAGTTTGATCGAGCCCGCGAAACCATCGCGCTCACCTCGGTTGGCGACCGTGAACGGATCGGGGTCGGTGACCGAATAGTCCTCGCTGTTATGCATATAGTCGAAGCCCAGCGTGATCGGCTGGCCCAGGCCGCCGGCCTTGAATTTGACCTGGAGGCCGCCGGTCCAGATTGTGTAATCGCGCGCGCCGTTGCCATTGAGCAGCCTGGTGGCGTCGACGTCGCCCGGATTAGCGTCAAAGATCAGAACCCCACCGGCCGCCGTTACCGCCGCGCCTTGCAGGTCGGTGGCGAACACGATCTGACCGACCCCCAGATTGCCGGCGAAATCCTGCATGCCCACCGGCAGCGAGAAATAGCCGCCGTTAACGGTCAGCTTGGCGCTGTCGAATTTGGTCGAGTAGCTCGCGCCGATACCGGCCGGAGTGACATCGTCGCTCCAGAAGAATTCGTTTTGCTTCCAGTACGGCAGACTGTTGCGCCCGATCCAGCTTGAGAAGCCGTTCACCTTGGCCTTCAGGAACCATTTGTCGAGATTAACGTCCGCGTCGCCGGTATCGTTGTTGTTGAAATCCAGCACGGTAATGTGGGGCGACTGATGACTGTCGTCGGAGCCGGTGCGCATGCGGATGCCCAGGGAGAAGTGATCCGTGGCATTGTAATTCACGCCTAATCGGGTGCGGATGCGGGCGCGGGTGCGGTCATCGCGCTTGACCCCATTGGACCTTTGGGAGGCCCAGTCGGACTCGAGCCGGGCGCGGAAGTCGGCGGTAACCTTGAACTGATCCGTGGAGAATATTTCCGCCCCGGCGCTTGACGGGGCGATGGCTGCCCCCGTCATGACCAGGCCGGCCAGGACGAATGGCAGAACGGATACGCTTTCTCCCAAGGGATATTTCATGGCGATCATTTCCTCTCGCTGACACTAAATGAACTCGTCGCGAAACCTGTGGGCTGGCGGTTTCCTTGACTAAACACAATTCAATATCCGTGCCACTTACGACCGGAACTGTGTAAAAAAAAGTCGTGCCGTAACAGGGCGTTATGGGTGGTGTGCTAAAACGCCGTCGCGCCGTCATTCAAAATATTGCAAATGCGGCGATAAACTGAATATTTTGTTTAATATTTTGGCCGCTGGCGGTGATGCCAAATCTCGATAAGGACGACTCATCAAGATTTGGTGGACGCTGATCCTATTGATTGGAAACAATCAATAGGATCAAGGACTAGCTGTGATGTCTCAAGAGGGAGCGCAGCCTGCGTGGCGCTTGAACGCCGGTACAAGGGTCATGCTCAATGACCCTTGGGATGAGGGGACGGCTTAGGGAAACGAACATGAAGCTTGAGTTACCCGGCGCGGGACCGGTGGCCTATAGCGTACGGGTATCAAGCCGGGCCCGGCGCATTCGTCTGAGTCTGTCACCGGGTGACGGGCTCGTTGTCGTCGTTCCCAGGGTGGCTGACAAAAGACATGTGCCGGCGCTCCTTAAGAAGCACGAACGCTGGCTTGCCAAACATATCGGCCGCATGCGGGATCGGCAATTGCCGTCGTCCCTGGATGAGGCGAAGCGGCCCACGGACATCTCATTGCCCGCGATCGATCAGCGCTGGTCGGTCGAATATGTGGAAAATGATCAAGGCCGGGTTCGCGTCAAGGAACAGGACGGATCCCGCCTGATTGTGCGCGGGCAGGTTTCCGACGGGGCTGCATGCCGGGACGCGCTTCGGCGCTGGCTGGCCGCCAAGGCCCGCGAACATTTAGGGCCCTGGCTCCAGCAATTGAGCCGTCAGACCGGTTTGACGTACAGCGCCGTGACGATCCGGGGGCAGCGTACCCGGTGGGGGAGCTGTTCGGCGCGCCAGTCAATCAGCCTCAACTACAAGCTGCTGTTCATATCCCCTGATCTGGTTCGCTATGTCCTGTTGCACGAGCTTTGCCACACTGCCGTCATGGATCACTCGAAAAAATTCTGGCGGCGGCTTGAGGCGATCGAACCGGATTGCGGCGCGCTGAACGCACGGCTTCGCGACGCCTGGTATCAAATTCCGGGATGGGTCGGCCAAAGTCGCCGGTAGAATGCATTAATTTTGCCGGGTCGCGAATAATTAAGCTAACATCAAGTTGTTTGAAGGAGGGAAATCCGTCGTCATGGATGGTCGTCGGGATCTGGATATTGAGGGGATCAGGAAGATCCTGGAGCAGGAACGCGACCGTTTGCGGGATCTGAGCGCCGGCGCGGCCGATGATCGGCGGCCGGTGGAGCTTGATCAGCAGAGCGTCGGCCGCCTCTCGCGGATGGATGCGATGCAGGTTCAGGCCATGGCAAAGTCAGTGGAGGCTCGCCGCCAGGGACGACTGCCGCTGATCGACGCCGCCCTTCGACGCATCGAGGAAGGCGAATACGGATACTGCACGCGGTGTGGCGAAGACATCCCGGCCAAGCGCCTTGCCATCGACCCGGCAATCGCCCGTTGCGTCGACTGTGCAATATGACCGGTCACTGCCGGTCCCATAATTCCTGAAGCCCGGCCCAGGTTTCCTCGGCGATTGCCAGATTCTGCTCGACCTCGCCTAGCTGCAACTGAAGCTCGGTGAGCCTGATGCCGTCGCCCTGATAAAGAGCCGAGTCAGCCAAGGCCTCTTCCAGTTCGGACTTTTCCGCCTCCAATCGCTCCACTGCGGTTTCGGCCCTGGCCAGCCGCTTTTTGAGGTTGGCCAGGGCCCTGCGTGCGTCCACCTCCCGTCGGCGCTGTTCCTTCCTGTCGTCGCCGTTGCGCGCGGCTTTTGGTGCTTTGGCTTTGCCGTTGGTGTTCTTGCCGCGGCCGATCAGCAAGTTCCGATAATCGTCCATGTCGCCGTCAAAAGGCGTGACCCGGCCGCTTTCAATCAGCCAGAAGCGGTCGGCTGTCATTTCGATCACATGGGGATCGTGACTGACAATGACGACCGCGCCTTCAAAGGCGTTGATTGCCTGAACCAGCGCCTGACGCGACACCACGTCCAGATGGTTGGTCGGTTCGTCGAGCAACAGGATGTGGGGTTTGTCGCAGGTCATCAGGGTGAACAGTAAACGCGCTTTTTCACCGCCCGAAAGATTGGCGATCACGGTATCCGCACGCTGTTGGGAAAAGCCGAAACGGCCTAGCTGGCTTCTGATCTGTTCTTCATTGTCGCGCGGCCGCCGGCGGCCCAGTTCGATGACCGGTGTGACCGAAAGGTCAAGTTCCTCGGCTTGATGCTGGGAGAAATAGCCCACCCGCAGCTTGCGTGACTTGGTGATTTGGCCCGACAGCGGGGCCAGTCGTCCGGCCAGCAACTTGATCAGCGTCGATTTGCCGTTGCCGTTCGCGCCCAACAAAGCGATACGGTCGTCCTCGTCAAGCCGCAGGTCCAGCCTTTTGAGCACCGGCTTGCCATCATAGCCGACGTCGACCGCTTCCGTGCTGTAGAGCGGCGAGGCCAGCGGCGCCGGATTGGGAAAGGCAAAGGTAATGCTGCCCTCGTCCTGATGCTCGGCGATTGGTTCCATGCGGGCCAGCATCTTGATGCGCGACTGGGCCTGCTTGGCCTTATTGGCCTTATAGCGAAAGCGGTCGATATATTTCTGAATGTGGGCGCGTTGGGCATCCTGCTTGATGCGCAGCTTTTCGTTGAGTTCCAGGCGCATGCGCCGGGTGCGCTCAAACCGGTCGTAGCCGCCCTGATAGAGGGTGAGCCTGCCGTGCTCCAGATGCAGTATTTCGTCGACAACCCGGTTAAGCAATCCCCGGTCATGACTGACCACAAGGACGGTGCCTGAATAGCGCTTGAGATAATTTTCCAGCCACAGGGTCGCCTCAAGGTCCAGATGGTTGGTCGGCTCATCAAGCAGCAGCAGATCGGGCTTCGTGAACAGCAGCGCCGCCAGCCCCACCCGCATGCGCCAGCCGCCGGAATAATCGCTGCACGGTTTTTGCTGGGCGGCGTCGTCGAAACCGAGGCCAGCCAGAATGCGGGCGGCGCGGGCGCGGGCGGTGTGGGCCTCCTTGTCCTGAAGCCGGGCATGGATGTCGGCAATTCGGTGGGCATCGTTTGCGGTCTCCGCCTCCGCGATCAGCGCCGCCAGTTCCTTGTCGGCCGCGAGCACGGTATCGATCAGGCTTTGCGACCCACCCGGTGCTTCCTGACTGGTAATGCCCACCCGCCAACGCGACGGAAAATCGAGGCCGCCTTCGTCCGGGTCCATTGCGCCGATTATAAGCCGCAACAGCGTGGTTTTTCCGGTCCCGTTGCGGCCCACAAAGCCAACCCGATGGCCCGGATGGATGGTGGCGTCGGCCTGATCCAGAAGAACTCGCGCGCCGATGCGGTATGTAAGCTTTTCAATACGCAGCATGGCACGCGGTTTAACATGCTGACGCGATTTTCGGAACCGGGGGCGACAGCGTAAATGACAGGGTGCCGAGCCAGGCTCGACATCTTGACGAAAATAAGCTCAATTTTATCAAAACGCTTGACGGTTTTATCATTCGTGCGTATTTA
>JBHHWG010000029.1:0-32710 GCA_046756385.1 Sphingomonadales bacterium
TTGATTGGAGACAATCAATAGGGTCAAGGACTAGCGACCAAGGGGGAGCGCAGCCTGCGTGGCGCTTGAACGCGGGTATAAGGGTCATGATCAATGACCCTTGGTATTAGTGGCCGGTTTTTCAGGTTTCCGCCGTCGCTTCGGTCAGATCGGCACAGGCCTTTTCAATTGCCGCCACGGCCTCGCGAACGTGGTTTTCATCGATGATCAGCGGCGGCAGGAAACGAACGACATTATCACCGGCGCGGGCCGCGACGAGCCCGTACTCCCTGAGCTTTACGACCAAATCGATATTGGGGACCCGGCATTTAAGACCGAGCATCAGTCCGGTTCCGCGCACTTCCTCAACCACGTCGGGATAGCGCTCCCGCAGGCTGCCGAGTTGCTGCTGAATGAATCCGGAAATATGGCGGACATGTTCCAGGAACCCGTCTTCGAGCACAATGTCGAGCACCGCATTGCCGACCGCCATCGCCAAAGGATTGCCGCCGAAGGTCGATCCATGGGTGCCGAAAACCATGCCCTGGGCCGCGCGCTCGGTCGCCAGACAGGCGCCCATGGGAAATCCGCCGCCAATGCCCTTTGCGGCGGTCATGATATCGGGGGTAATGCCGCTCCATTCATGGGCGAAGAGCCGCCCGGTCCGCCCCATGCCGCACTGCACCTCGTCGTGAATCAACAAAATGCCGTTGTCATCGGCGATTTGGCGCAGCGCCTTCATGAATTCGACCGCCACCGGCTTGATGCCGCTTTCACCCTGGACGGGTTCGATCAGTATTGCCGCCGTTTCATCCGACAATGCACCGCGCACGCCGTCCAGATCGCCAATCTCGACATGATCGAACCCTTGAACCGGCGGCCCAAACCCTTCGAGATGTTTTTCCTGACCGGCCGCGGCGATCGCCGCCAGGGTGCGGCCATGGAACGCGCCGTTGAAGGTAATGATTCGGTAACGTTCCGGCGCGCCGTTATGAGCGTGATATTTTCGCGCCACCTTGATCGCGCATTCGATCGCCTCCGCGCCTGAATTGGCGAAGAATACCGTATCGGCGAAGGTGCATTCAGTGAGCCTCCTGGCCAACCGCTCCTGCCCGGCAATACGGAACAGGTTCGCGGTATGCCATAACCTGGCGGCCTGATCGGTAAGCGCCTTCACGAGGTGCGGGTGGGAATGGCCCAGCGCATTGACGCCGATGCCGCTCGCGAAATCGAGATATTTCTCTTGCGCTGCGGTAAAAAGATAGGGGCCGTCTCCGCGTTCAAACGCAAGGTCGGCCGGGGCATAGGTGGGCATAAGCGGCGAAATCACAGGCTGTCTCCAAATTCACGCCGGCAACAGGGTGCCGTCAGCGAAAAATACCGAACGGAACATTTCCAGCGACTGGGCGCGGGACCCCGAAAGCGGGTCGCCGCCGGTCGCGGAAAGCGGGAAAGTATCGGGACGTCGCCGGACTCTGTCAATGAACAACGTCCTGAGCTAGGCCTTGAGATTATATCCGCTTTTGAACAGCGCGTGACACGCCAGCCATAACACCAGATTAAGACCGGCGATCACGATGACGCCCACCGCGAGGGAGCCGTCGGCATGCCCGGTAAATCCGTATCGGTAGCCGTCGATCATATAGAAGAACGGATTGAACTGGCTCAGGGTTTGCCAGATGCCGGGCAGCCGCTCGATCGAATAAAAAGTCCCCGACAGAAACGACAGCGGCATGATCAGGAAATTCGTTACGGTGGCGTTATGGTCGAATTTTTGAGCCCAGATGCCGGTCAGAATTCCCATCAGGGACAGCATGAGCGCAGCCGAGAGGCCAAAATAAACGATCGCCCACAGGTGCCGCGCCTCAAGCGAGACGAACAGAAACATCGGCACGGTAACCGCGATCGCCACGGCCGCGCCGCGAGCCACGCCGCCCACCGCAAAAGCGAAGGTGAGTTCCAGTTCGCTTAGCGGCGGCATCAGCACATCGACAATATTGCCCTGAACCTTGGAAATCAGCAGCGACGACGAGGTATTGGCGAACGAATTCTGGATAATCGCCATCATCACCAGCCCGGGCGCCAGAAATTCAGCAAACGGAACCGGGCCCGCATAGCGGCCGCTGCCGCCGATTGCGACCAGAAAAATCGCCATGAACAGCAAGGTCGTAATGGCGGGGGCCACCACTGTCTGCAGCCCGACTTTGAAGAACCTTTGAATTTCCTTGGCACAAAGGGTGGCGACTCCCATCCAGTTGACGGCGCCGATGCGCGGCACGGCGGTCGTCTGCGGGAGTGTTGGCGCGGCGTTTTGCATGGTGACCAGCGATCCAAATGAAGCAATTGCCTGACGAATATCGATTGCGGATTCAGAATTTAGACCAGGAAGTGGGGTAGCGCAAGGATGGGGCCTCGACTATCAACAAAGGTGGCATGGGCGGTTTTTGGCCCCCAAGGCCTTGTTGTGGCTGATTTTCGTTTCCATTTATCGTGTCGACAATGGTACAAGAGGGCGGCTCGTGGCCTGGGACACAGCGCTTTTCATTGAGACCCGAAGCGCGGGATCGTCCGGGCTCCCGGAACGATTATTAGGCGAAGCGAACAGGTGCGGTGATGTCTTGGACTGATGAGCGAATTGAGACCCTGAAGAAACTGTGGACCGACGGGAAGACCGCCAGCCAGATCGCCGCCGAACTGGGCGACGGTGTTTCGCGCAACGCGGTAATTGGCAAGGCCCACCGGCTCGGTTTGGCATCGCGGCCATCACCGCTCAAGACCGATGGCGCCAACCCCAGGCCGACGGTCAAGAAGGCCGCCGTTGCCAAGACCACCAGGAAGGTGACCTTGCTCGATCTTACGGAGCGCAAATGCAAATGGCCAATCGGTCACCCGGGCGAGGCGGACTTTCATTTTTGCGGGGAGAAGTCCACTCCGGGCCAGCCCTATTGCCCGCCCCACGCGGCGGAGGCCTATCAGGCGCCCGCGCCACGGCGCGACCGGCGCAGCCGCAAGAGCGGTTCTTGAAGCTGACCGGTTTCGCCAGCGCGCCCCTGACTCCACCATCATGCAACCATAAGCGCGCTGCCCGCCGTGGCGCTACAGAGCCGCCCGCCTACTCGCCCTTGCCAATCCCCGCGCCAGACAATAGATTTTCCTGGAGGTGACGAAAGAACGGGATGGCTTCTGCTTGGGATGAGTGGCGGAGATGACCCCACAGGAACTTGTGGAAATATTGCGAAAACACGAGCTGTGGGTCAGGAAGAAGGCTGGCGGGGTCCGGGCCAACCTGGCGCAGGCGAACTTTGCCGGCGCAAGTCTGCAACGCGTCAATCTGCGAATGGCCAATCTTTCCGGCGCCAATTTTTCCCGAAGCAGCCTGCAACACGCTGACCTTTCGGGCGCTGACTTGTTTGCCGCCAACCTCACCAAGGCCAATCTGAACAGCGCCAAGCTTGACGGCGCGAATTTGCGCGGTGCGGAGCTACAGGGCGTCAAACTGAATGGCGCCAGCCTGAAGGAAGCGGATTTTCGCGGCGGCTCGTTACTCACCAGCAAGGGGAAATCGGTAACCTTCAAGCCGACCAATTTGAACAAGGCGGAACTCGACCGCGCCAAGGCCGGAAAAGCCCATTTCAACGGCGCCAACCTTACCGGTTCCAAACTGACAAAGGCCAATCTGGCCCTTGCCTTCATGAGAGGCGTAAACCTTAATGGCAGCGACCTGACCGGCGCCAAACTGGCCGGGGCGGACATGACGGGCGCCAACCTCGCCGATGCCAATCTCACCAACGCCAACTTGCGGGGCGTGAATCTGAGCGGCGCTTATGTCGACGGCGCGGATTTCGATAACGCCGATCTAACCGGTGCGAACATCGCCGGGGTCGACTTTTCCGAAGCCCGGGCCGAGGGCGCCCGGCTTAACCTGCCCAAGGAAACGCTGCACCCGAATATCCGCAATATTCTGGACCGCCACTTCGAGTGGATGACCACCAACGGCGCCAAGGGAAATTGCGCCCGGCTCATTGAAGAGGATCTGAGCAACATCGATCTGCGCGGCTGCAATTTGAGCGGCGCGGCGCTCAAGGGCTCGGTGCTCAGTGGCGTCAATTTCTCCGGCGCGATCCTGGTGATGTCCGATTTGTCGGACACGCGACTTGTCCGAGCCAACCTGAGCGGCGCGGACCTGCAAGGCGTGAACCTGTGTGGCGCGGATCTGACCGGCGCCAATTTATCCGGCGCCAGACTGTCGCCCGTTGACCTGAAGAGTCCGGACGGCAGGTTGCTGGGCAAGAAATGGCCCGCCAATCTGGCCGCCGCAAAGTTGCGGAACGCCGATTTGACCAAGGCCGATTTGTCGGGCGCCAATCTTACCGACTGCGATCTCCGGTCAGCCAACCGCTCCGAAACATGCTTTGACGGCGCGATTATGGACGACGTCAAGCTGAGCTGACGCGCCGCCTTTGCTTCTTTACGATTTAAGAACACATACCCCGTAACATGGTCGCCTCTTCCAGCGGTTTACCGGGGAACCGACCTCATGACGTTTGCCTCCCTGATCAAGAGGAAAAAATTCAAGTACGAGGTCATGTTATGCACCGATGGCCGGTGGATAATAGAGGGCATACTCGACGACGAAACCGAGGCCACGACCTTTGCTCGCAAGGTTCTTGTGCGCAAGAAGGGCGATGAGGTCAAAATCATCCGGTGCCGCAAGACCAAAAAGGGCCAAACCTTCACGAGCGAGATTTTCCACGAAAAACGGGCCCGGCCCAAGGAACCGCCGATCACCCTGGGCGAGGTGTCAGCCGACCATCCGGTGTGCCAAATCGCGGGCGATGTTTTCACCCTCGACAGTGTGCTCACGATTAGCCGCCTGCTCCGCCCGTTCCTGATCCGCAACTCGATCACCGCCACCGAGCTGCTGCATGGCTGGGTCTATATCCGCCGTTTGATCGACGCCGGGAGCCTGTTTGGAAGCGCCACCCATCGCATGGCCAGCGTCCAGGCGGCGGCCGAAAATATCACCCCCAAGGAACGCCTGGCGGTTCTCGAGAAGATCGTCCGCGACGTTGTCGCCAGGGCGCGCGACCTCGTCGCAGAGCGCAAGCGGGTCCCGCGCCCTGACGACGGCGCCCTCGACTTTATCAGTCAGCGAATCCAGGCCCGTTTCGAGCCCACTGAGCACGCCTATGTTCTGATGACGGTGCTGACCCAGAAATTCCAGGGCGCTTCCTCGATTAGCCATAAACTGGATCAGTTGCTGCAATTCCTGGAATGCGATCTCGAACCCTGGCAGCGCGCGCCACTTGAGAGCATGGCCGCCGAGTGCCTGGACTATGCCGAGGTAATTCAGGAATTGTTCGGCCCCCAGCCGCATCTGGCCAGCTTCCTGTGTCGGCTGGCCGATGTCGTCAACGACAAACCGGCCGATGAAAAAGGGATTTCGAATGCGTCCCTGGTTTTGATCCGGCGGCTGATCGCGAATGGCGGGGCGCCCCAGTGCCGCAAGGTGCTGATCGACAGGCTGGTCCGCGAATTGACGAGCGGCAAACCGCTCGACCGCCGCAGCCCGGAGAAAGAAAAGCACTGGCTGGCGATCGTGCTCAGGGATTTCAAACGTAGCGACGGCACGGTGCTGGGCGGCGCCAAGGTCGAGCAGGCAATAAGCGTGCGTAAGAAACGATTGCGCCAGCAGGAACTGCGAAGGCTCGGCCTCATCGAGGCCGCTGACGCACTTTAGCAGGTGCTGAAAAACACGACCCGCGAGGCATCGCTTTTTTCAGCACCCTGCTAGGCGGCCTTGACCGACGACAGGAAGCTGTTGATCTCGGTCCTCAGCCTCTCCGATTGCTGGGACAGCTCAAGCGTTGTTTCCAGCACCTGCTGAGCCGCAACCCCCGTATCGGCGGCCACGTGCTCGGTTTCGGCGATCGTCTCGGTAACGCTCGTTGTCCCGTTGGCGGCCTGTTGCATGTTCATACTGATATCCCGGGTCACCGACTGCTGTTGATCCATTGCCGCCGAGACGTCGGCGATGGTTTCATTGATTTTCTCGATGATGGCGCTGATTTCCCTGATCGCGGCGACCGCATCCCTGGTCGTGCCCTGGACCTCAAGAATCTGTTGTCCGATCTCGTCGGTCGCTTTGGCTGTTTGGGTGGCGAGATTCTTGACCTCGGATGCGACCACGGCGAAACCCCTTCCCGACTCGCCGGCTCTGGCGGCCTCAATGGTCGCGTTGAGCGCCAGCAAATTGGTCTGACTGGCAATGTCCGTGATCAGGCCGAGAACTTCACCGATTTTTTGTGCGGATTCCGAGAGATTACGAAAAGTGCTGTCCGTGCTCTGCGCGGTCACCACCGCCTCACTTGCAATCCTGGACGATTCGGAAATTTGCCCGGCAATGGTTTCGATCGAAGCGGTGAGTTCCTCGTTCGCGGCCGCGACCGAGTTGACATTGTCGGTGGCCTCGGCGGCGGCGGATGCGACGGCACTGGTCTGACCCGCCGTGGCATCGGCAATATCGGTCATTGCCTTGGCGGTTGTGTTCAACTCATTCATTTGGTCAGCCATGCCATCAATTTCCGCGGATATCTCGCGGTCGAAATTCCTGGTGAGCTGGTCGATCCGGCTCTGACGCTCGGCCTTTTGCTCGGCCGCGGCGCGCTCGACCGCCAATTGTTTCTCCCGCGCCGCCTCCTGCTCAGTGCGGCTTTTTTCCTGTGCAAGCCGTTCGCGCCGCTCATTTTCCAGGCGATCCTGCTCAAGCTCGATGGCCTTTATTCCCGTTTCCTTGAACACGGTAACGGCACGCGCCATGTCGCCGATTTCATCCGGTCGATCCGTTTCGGAAATCTCGACATCGTAATCATGATCGGCCAGTTTCTTCATGACCGAGACCATGGCATGAAGCGAAGTCGTGATATTGCGCGCAAACCACCCCGTCAAAACGATCACAAATGCCGCCGCCAGCAAAAACATGATCGTGACCATGGTTCCGACCAGATTGACCACGTCCTTGACGATGGGGCCAAAGGCATCCGAATTGCTAACGAATTGATGCCGGGCAGATTCCAGCCGGACAAGAAGCACGTCTTCCGTCAAGCCGCCGGCCTGGAATTCCTCCAGGCTTTCAAGCGCCTTTAGCCCTACCGCGGCATCGTTTTGCGCCAATTGAAGAATGCCGTAATTACCGCTGGCTTTCAGCGTCACTTCATCAATGATCGTGACTTCATCGAGCACCGCGAGAGGTTGCTTGCGAATTTTCTCGATCAGACCCCGGGCTGCTTCAACATCCAGGGAGCCCGGGGTCGACTGGCGTAGAAAGTCTGTAAACTGCCCCGCATAAAATACATGAAGAAAATTATAATAATGAAACCTAGAACCCTTGGATACCTGTGCGTTGGCAAAAATACACACGCCAGACAACAGTACAACGGCCGCCACTATTAGCAACAACTTCAGTCGGATTGTCATCTTCCATCATCCTAAATTTGCACTTTCGACACATCACATTTACCCCCCCGAGCAAATGTCTTTTGTTATTGCTTGAGCCACGGATTTTGAAAATCATTTATCGCCCGAGCATCCGGGATTTTGCCCCCCCGGAGATTAACATTAAGTTTCTCGGCGGTGGATTTGATGGCCGGGAATGGCGTATAACCGCGGGGAAGCGGTTGTGTCGGTTCGGTCCCGAACGCCGCGAAAAACGCCGCACGGGTTCGTTCAGGAACTCCGTGCCTGAACCTTGATATGCGCGCCCGGATGATCCGGCACATTTTCAGGAATCACTGTTTAGGGCCATGGCAATGAAATATTACCAAAACGTTCTGGAGTTGATCGGCCACACCCCGCTGGTCAAACTTTCCCGCATGGTCGATCCCGGCATGGCCGATATCTACGTCAAGATGGAGCAGATGAATCCAGGCGGCTCGGTCAAGGATCGCATGGCGGTCAATATGATCAAGCGGGCCGAGGAGCAGGGCCTGCTCAAGCCCGGCGGCACCGTGGTGGAAAGCACGTCCGGCAATACGGGCCTGGGTCTCGCCATGACGGCCGCCGTTCGCGGATACCGATGCGTGTTCACGATCCCCGACAAGATGAGCAAGGAAAAGATCGACATGCTCAAGGCGTTTGGCGCCGAGGTGATCGTGACGCGTACCGATCTCGACCACGACCATCCCGACAGCTATGTCCAGGTCGCCAAGCGCATCGCCCGCGAGACGCCCAACGCTTTTTACTCGGATCAATATTCAAACATGGCCAACCCAGAGGCCCATTACCTCACCACGGGACCTGAAATCTGGGAAGACACCGAGGGTCGGATCGACTGCCTGGTTGCCGGCATTGGTACCGGCGGCACGGTTGCCGGCGCCGGCAAATATCTCAAGGAACAGGCCGCGAAGGCCGGTCGCGATCTCAAGATTATATGCCCGGACCCGCACGGCAGTATCTATCGTGACATGTTTTTCAAGGGCGTGGCCAAGGAGCCCAGCGTCTATGTCGTCGAAGGCATCGGCCATGATTTCATGGTCGACACCGTGGATTTCTCGGTCATGGACGAGGTGCGCGAGATCGAGGACAAGGACAGTTTCATTACCGCCCGCAGACTGGCGCGCGAGGAAGGCATTTTTGTCGGCGGATCGTCGGGCACGGCGGTTTTCGGCGCGCTTCAGGTCGCTCGGGAGCTAGGACCCGGTAAGACCGTGGTCGTCATACTGTGCGATAACGGGGCCCGCTATCTCAGCAAATGCTTCAGTGACGACTGGATGAAGGACATGGGCTATCTGGGTATCGAGCAGCGCTTGGGAACGGTGCGCGAGGTATTGCAATTCAAGGGCAATGGGGTGGAATTCGCGGAGCCCGACGAAACTGTGCAACAGGTCGCGCACCGCATGGCCCAGCTTGGCGTTTCGCAAATGCCGCTGATGGTGGACGGTGACGAACCCCGCCTGATGATGGTCCATGAGGCCGATATCCTGCGCGGCCTCGTCAGCGGCCAATGCACACCCGACGATAATGTGCTGGCGGCCGCCAAGGAGTTGGTCGGGCAGGTGAAGCTCGATGACCCACTTTCCCGGATCCAAGAGATATTTGACGAGGACAATGTGGCCGTTGCGGTTGAATGCCACAAGATCGTCGGCATTATCACCAAGATCGACGTGGTCGAGTTCCTGACCGCGCGCGGCGGCAAAATTGCCGCCTGACCGGCTTTCATCCGTTAAATCGTATATTGCGGAGTAACATTGATGTCCCAGCGACCCAATCGAGCTGGATTCGCCACCCGTGCGATTCATGCCGGGCAACAGCCCGACCCTTCGACCGGCGCCATCATGACGCCGATTTACGCGACCTCGACCTATGTCCAGGAAAGCCCCGGCGTTCATAAGGGCTACGAATATTCGCGCAGCCAGAACCCAACCCGGACGGCTTTCGAAGCCTGCCTGGCCGATCTCGAAAACGGCGCCCGCGGCTTCGCCTTCGCCTCCGGCATGGCAGCGGCAGGCACGGTGCTCGAACTGCTCGATGCGGGCGCCCATGTGGTCGCCATGGACGACATGTATGGCGGCACCTATCGGCTGTTCGAAAATGTGCGCCGCCGCAGCGCCAACATCGAATTCAGCTTTGTCGACTTTACCGATCCCGATCAGCTTGAGGCGGCGATACGCCCGGAAACCCACATGATCTGGGCCGAAACGCCGACCAACCCCATGTTGCGGATTGTCGATCTCGAAATGATCGCCAGGCTGGCCAAGCGCCATGGGCTAATCAGCGTGGTCGACAACACGTTTTGTTCCCCGGCATTGCAACGCCCGTTGGATTTTGGCTGTGACATCGTGGTCCATTCGGTCACAAAATATTTGAACGGCCACTCCGACATGGTCGGCGGTGTGGTCGCGGTCGGCGACAATCCAGACCTGGCGGAGCGACTTGGATATTTGCAGAACGCTGTCGGCGGCGTCATGGGGCCGTTCGATGCCTTTCTGGCGCTGCGCAGCCTGAAGACGCTGCCGTTGCGCATGGAGCGTCACAGCTCGAACGCCCACGCGGTGGCCGAATATCTCGACAATCATCCCAAGGTTCTGCGGGTCGATTATCCGGGCCTTGAAAGCCACCCCCAGCACGCGCTGGCGAAGCGCCAGATGGACCACTTCGGCGGCATGGTCACCGCTGTCCTCGACGGCGGCCTGGGCGCCGCGCGTCGGTTCCTGGAGCGATGCCAGATTTTTTCGCTCGCGGAAAGTCTCGGCGGCGTGGAGAGCCTGATCGAACATCCGGCGATCATGACCCATGCCTCGATCCCGGCTGAGGAAAGGGCCAGGCTGGGCGTTTCCGACAGTCTGGTTCGCCTTTCGGTCGGGGTTGAAAACATCGACGATCTGATCGCCGATCTTGAGCAGGCGCTACGCTAGCAAAACATCAGGAGCATTGCTGGAATCATGGAGCAACCTGGCCAGGCATCGAACCAATTGCGCGCGACATACGACCGCATCGCCCCGCTTTATGATCTTCTCGACCTGCCGTTCGAATACGGGCGTTACCGCGCCATTCGACCCGGCGTCTTCGAGCAGGTCGCGGACGCGCAGCGGCTGCTCGATTGTGGGGTCGGAACCGGCCGCAATATTCCGTTCTACCCGCGCCAGGCCAAGGTTACGGGAATCGATCAGTGTCCCGGGATGCTGGCCCGGGCCCGCAGGCGCGCCGGCAAACACAACCGGGACGTCGAACTGGTCGAAACCAACGTTCTCGACATGCCGTTTGACGATGACGCCTTTTGCGCGGCCAGCGCGACGTTTCTGTTTTGTGTCCTGCCCGACGAACTTCAGGAAGCCGCCCTGCGCGAGATCGCGCGGGTGGTCAAACCCGGCGGGCGCATTGTTCTTCTGGAATACAAACTGTCACAAAAGCCGGCCCATCGCCGCATGATGAAGCTATGGGCGCCCTGGGTCCGTTTTGCTTATGGCGCGGCCTTCGATCGACGAACCGAGGATCACGCCCGAAACGCCGGCCTGATCATCGAGGATCGGCGGTTCGTGCATGCCGACATCCTGGTCCAGATCACCGCCAGAACACCTGAATAAAACCGGCGCTTGACCCTGTAGTTACTACAGCCTGTATGAAAAGCCTGGCAAGCAGGGACCCGACAGGAGATTTGAGTGATGGCGACAACCGATTTGAAACTGGACGAACCCGGGACGCTTCCCCGGCCTGGACCGATCGGGCGGCTGGCCCGGCTGGTGCTCGGCGCGCTGTGTCTTATGTATCTCTACGATCTGGTGGGCGACCGGGAGCAACTGTGGGCCGGCGACACCGCCATTCTACCCGCCATCCTACAGGGCCATATCGTCGGCTTTGTAATCGGGTTTTGGCTTATCAGCTATGTGGTCAATATCGGCTTTTCGCGATCATGGGGCAAGAAGCCGGCGCTGGTCAGCGCCATCATGTTCGGCCTGATTGCGGGCGTCGGCCAATATGGGACCGGCGGCTGGGCCAGCCCGGCGATGGGTATCGCCGCGTTCCTTTGGCTGGTCTATTTCTTTGGCCATTTGGGAACAGCCTTCGTGCTCTCGGGCGCGCTCGCCACACCCGGTTGCGAAATGCGCGCGTTTCACCATCTGTGGACCATGATCACCGGCATACCCACCAAGGAACATTATTGCCCGGTCGGGCCCTTGCACCCTCTTGATCAGTGGGAAGCCAAACGACGATAAGCCGCTCGTCCGGAAACAAGCCGCGCTCTAGCCTGAATCGTGTCGGCGAAACGGATGGCGCGGATAAACGCCCAGAATTTTTATTTCGTGAGTAAAAAATTCGAGTTCCTCGAGCGCCAGCCGAACCGGACGCTGCGACGGATGACCCTCGATATCGGCGTAGAACTGGGTCGCGTTGAAGCTGCCGCCGAGCTGATAACTTTCGAGCTTGGTCATGTTGACGCCATTCGTTGCGAAGCCGCCAAGCGCCTTATAAAGAGCCGCCGGGACGTTTCGCACCTGGAAGATGAAGGTCGTCATGGTCGGGCCATCGGCAGGATCCGCCTCGCTGGCTTCGCGTGACATGATGACGAACCGGGTGGTGTTGTGTTCGGCGTCCTCGACCCCGGCCCGCAGCGTGTGCAGGCCATAGATCTCGCCAGCCAGTCTGGACGCGATGGCGCCTTTCGACGGGTCGCCAATCCCGGCCACGTAACGGGCCGCGCCGGCGGTGTCCGCGTAAATCCTGGCGGCCAGGCCCTGGTCGCGGATCAGGTTGCGGCACTGGCCCAAGGCCTCGACGTGGCTGTATACCTCCTGGAGTGTCTCGAATGTCGCTCCTGGTGGCGCCAGCAGGTGGTGATTGACGCGCAGAAAATGCTCGCCGACGATATGCAGGCGGGATCGCGGCAGCAGATGATGATTGTCGGCGACCCGCCCGGCCAGCGAATTCTCGACCGGGATCATGGCGAGGCGCGCCCTGCCTTCCTCGACGGAGGAAAAAGCCTCCTCGAACGTGCGGCACGGGATCACGCCCATGTCGGGAAAAACAGCGCGGCAGGCGTGATGGGAATAGGCGCCGGGTTCGCCCTGGAAGGCAATCAGATTGTCGGACGGCGATTTCCTGGCCATGATACCCATGTCCCCGCTGTACTCTAATGACATCTGTCGTTTCGGCGTCCACGGACGCTTATCGTCAGGCCGGGAAGTATCGGCATCTGCCGGCGCCCTGTCAACGCGGGCTCAAGCCCGGATGCGCGGAGTTTTTCTTGCGTCGCGACTGACCGTGGCGCTAAGCTTTCGCGACCGGCGCCAGGCCGGCGGCAAACTGATTAAGGGGCGGGTATGGACAGCTTCGAGTGGAACAAGATATTCGGTGCGGTGCTGTTAAGCGCGCTGGTCATTTTTGTCATCGATCTTGCGGTCGACGAAGTGCTCGCGCCGGGCGCCGCTTCGCACAATGCCCATGTTGCGGCGGCGCCGGAAAGCGAGACTGTTCCCGCCGAGGAACTAGTGACCCCGCCTGAGGTAGCGGCCGTCACACCGGACGAAGCGCCGGCCCTGGACGAAGCCGGGCCGGACGGCGCGCAAGAAGAAACACCTTCCGAGATCAGGGCGCAACCGGTCGCGGTGGCCGGCTCGCCTGACGCCGGCAAGAAATTGTTCAAGAAATGCGCCACCTGCCATACCGCCAACAAGGGCGGGAAAAGGCTGATCGGACCCAATTTATGGGGCATTGCCGGCGCGCCGATGGCGATCAAGGAAGGCTTCAGATATTCTTCCGCCTTAAAAAAAGCTGGCGGCGTATGGGACGACCAGTCGCTCGACGCCTGGCTCGCCGATCCCAAAGCCTTTATCGCCGGGAACAAGATGACCTTCCGCGGCATTAAGGATACTTCGGACCGCGCCGATCTGATTGCCTATATGAAGACCTTGTCTGACTAGGGTCTGAACCCAATTTCCTTGTGGCGCCGGGCGCGGCGTTCGAGGCAGGAGCAAATAATCATGAAATATGCGGCAGGAAAAATCGCGGCCTCGATTGTGCTGGCGGCATCGCTGGGCCTGGGCGGCTGCGACGGCGGACAGGATGACGTCGGCGAACAAAAGCAACAGGCGCGCCAGGAAACGGCCGCCGTGACCCAGAGCGAATCGGAACGTCTGAGCGCCTTTTTTGAAGAAGCGTTCCAAACCCAGCTCGACCGCAGTCCTATTTTCCAGTCCTATCTTGGCATCAAGAAGGATTACGACAAATGGGACGATTTCAGCGACAGGCAGGCGGTCGAGGACAACGAATTGACGCGCCAATATCTTGAACGCCTGCGCGCCGAGTTCGATTTCGGCAAGCTCGATGAGGCCTCAAAACTGAGCTATCGGCTGTTCGAGGAGCAGGCCGAGCAACAGCTCACCCTGTTCAGCTACCGGTTTCACAGCTATCCGGTCAATCAGATGTTCGGATGGCAATCCCAGATCCCGTCGCTGCTGATCAATATTCATCGGATCGACACGGTTGAGGACGCCGAAGCCTATGTCACCCGGCTCAATGGCGTCACGCTGCTGATCGACCAGATTATTGAGGGGCTCGATCGCCGGGCCGAAATCGGCATCGACTTACCGAAATTCGTGTTCGCTCACGCGCTTCGCGATATCGGCAATGTGATCCAGGGCGCGCCGTTCGATGATTCCGGCGAGGACAGCACCCTGCTTGCCGATTTCACCGCCAAGGTCGGCAGGCTCGAAATCGAAGCCGCCGAGCGCGATCGGTTTATCGAAAAAGCGGCCCACGCGTTGAAGAATTCTTTCCAGCCAGCTTACCAGAAGCTCGCCGGATGGTTGACCGAGCGGGACCGTCAGGTCGAGATCAATAACGGCGCGTGGGCCCTGCCCGACGGCGCGGCGTTTTATGCTCTGGCACTCAAGCAGCAGACCACCACCGACATGTCGGCCGAAGCGATCCACGCGCTGGGTCTGAGTGAGGTCGCCCGCATTCAGGACGAAATGCGCACCCTCATGAAACAGGTGAAATTCCAGGGATCGCTGCGGGATTTCTTCGAGTTCATGCAGACCGACAGCCAGTTCTATTATCCCCAGACCGACGAGGGCAAACAGGCCTATCTGGAGCGCGCCGATCAGACCATCGCCGCAATGAAAGCGCGGCTCGATGATTTCTTCGGGGTAAAACCGAAGGCGGATCTGGTGGTCAAGGCGGTGGAACCGTTCCGCGAGAAATCGGCGGGCGTCGCGTTCTACCAGCAGCCGGCGCCGGATGGCTCGCGGCCCGGCACCTATTATGCCAACACCTACAAGATGCAGGCTTTGCCGATCTATGAACTCGAAAGCCTCGCCTTCCACGAGGGCATCCCCGGGCATCATATGCAACTCGCGATCGCCCAGGAGCTGGAAGGACTGCCGAAGTTCCGCAAATTCGGCGGTTATACCGCCTATATCGAGGGCTGGGGGCTCTATTCCGAGTATCTGGGCAAGGAGATGGGCTTCTATCAGGACCCCTATTCCGACTTCGGTCGCCTGTCGATGGAACTGCTGCGCGCGGTCCGGCTGGTGGCCGACACCGGCATTCACGCCAAACGCTGGTCGCGGGAGCAAACCATCCGTTATTTGGTGGAAAATCTTCCCAATAGCGAGGCGGAGGCCACCAAGTCTGTCGAGCGGTATTTTATCATGCCCGGTCAGGCCACCGCCTACAAGATCGGCATGCTGAAAATCCTGGAGCTGCGCCGGGCGGCCCATGAGCGTCTCGGCGATGCCTTCGATGTCCGGGGCTTCCACGACGTGGTGCTGAAAAACGGCGCGGTCCCACTCACTGTGCTTGACGAGTTGGTCAAGAGCTGGGTCCAGGAGCAACTGCCGTCGTAAGGCGGCCAACTAAGAATGAAAAGGGGAGGAAGTTGCGATGAGAGCGAACAGGCTATGGCGGCTCGCGCCAGCCATGATGGTGGCTGCCGGTATTCTTTGGGGCTGCGACGACGCTGGCGACGCCAACCGCGGCGCGGAGCAGACCACTTATGAAGCCGAAAGTGAATCGGCGCGTCTCAATGCTTTTTTCGAGGAGCGATTCCAGCGCGATTTAAGCCGAAATCCCAGGTTCCAGTCTTTTCTCGGTATCAAGACCGATTACGACAAATGGAATGACCTGAGCGATCAGCACGCGATCGAGAATAACGATCTGGCGCGTCAGGACCTGGAAACGCTCCACAGTTCATTCGACTTTGATAAACTCGATCCGGCGGATCGGTTGAGCTATCGCTTGTTCGAATATGAAGCGGAACAGAAATTGGCGGATTTCGAGTTCCGTTTTCATTCCTATCCGATCAATCAGATGAGGGGCGCGCAATCGCAAATTCCGGCTTTCCTGATCAACATCCACCGGATTTCCTCGGTTGACGATGCGAAAGCCTATATCGCCCGCCTTCACGGTGTGGAATTGCTGTTCGATCAGCTTATTGAGGGATTGCGCACCCGCGCCGGCAAGGGCATGCACCCGCCGAAATTCGTGTTCGCCCATGCCTTTAACGACATTACCAATATTTTGAAGGGTGCGCCGTTCGACGGTTCCAACCAGGACAGCACGTTGCTGGCTGATTTCCGGAAGAAGGTGGCCCGGCTCGACCTCCCGGAAGAAGCGCGGGCCCAACTTGTCAACGATGCGCAGGCCGCGCTCAAATCATCGTTCGGACCGGCCTATCGCAAGCTTGAATCCTATCTCGTGGAACTCGAAGGCTCCGTGAGTGAAAACAGGGGCGCCTGGTCCCTGCCGGATGGCGAACGCTACTATGCCCGCAGGCTCAAGCGGATGACCTCGACCGATCTGCCCGCTGACGGGATCCACCAATTTGGCCTCAGCGAAGTGGCCCGCATCCACGGCGAGATGCAAGCGATCATGGACAAAGTGGGCTTTGAGGGCACGTTGCGGGAATTCTTTGAATTCATGCGCACCGACTCCCGGTTCTATCTGCCTCAGGGCGCGGAAGGCCGGGCGGCCTATCTTGAACAGGCGGAACAGGTGATCGAGACCATGAAAGGCCAACTCGACCGTGCCTTCACGGTTAAACCCAAGGCCGATCTGATTGTTAAAGCGGTTGAGCCGTTCCGCGAGAAGTCGGCCGGCAAGGCATTTTACCAACAGCCGGCGCCTGACGGATCGCGTCCCGGAACCTATTACGCCAATCTTTACGATATGGCCGACATGCCGATTTATGCCCTGGAAAGCCTCGCCTATCACGAGGGTATTCCCGGCCATCACATGCAGCGCGCGATCCAGGTCGAACTGGAGGGCTTGCCCAGGTTCCGCAAGTTCGGCGGACACACCGCCTATGCCGAAGGCTGGGGTCTTTATTCGGAATATCTTGGCAAGGAGATGGGCTTTTACCAGGATCCCTACTCCGATTTCGGACGTCTGGCGGCCGAGCTATGGCGGGCCTGCCGCCTGGTTGTCGACACCGGCATCCACGCCCAGCGCTGGACCCGGGAAGCGGCGATCGATTACCTGAAGGCCAATACGCCCAATGCCGAGGGCGATATCGTCAAGGCGATCGAGCGTTATTTCGTCATGCCCGGTCAGGCGGCCGCCTATAAGATCGGAATGCGCAAGATTCTGGATCTTCGCGCTCGGGCTCGCGAACGGCTGGGCGCGGATTTTGATATCCGCGAATATCACGACATCGTGCTGAAGAACGGCCCCATGCCGCTAAATGTGCTTGAGGACGTGGTCGATCGCTGGATAGAAAGCAAAACGCTTTAAAGACGCCGGATCGCCGTTACCGGCTTTTCGTGTGCGCGGCCAATCCGCTCGATCACATAATCGAGCGGATGGCGCCTGACCGACATGTCCCAGGCGATGGCGTGGAGCAGGGTTTGCGGGTCGGTCATGATCCCCACATGCCCAGGAAAAAACACCAGATCACCGCGCCTCAGCGCGCCGGCCTCGAAAGACACCGGCATCCGCTCGCCGATGGTGGCGGCCTGCATGTCGCTGTCACGCGGCGCCGGCAGGCCGGCACAGGCGAGCGCGAGCTGGACCAGACCGGAACAATCCAGCCCGAAAGCGCTCCTGCCGCCCCACAGATAGGGGATTCCGATCAGGCGTTCCGCCACCGCCACAAAATCGGGCTCAACGGCATCGACCGCGGCCAGATGGCCTTCAAACACCCAGCCGCCGCCCCGCAGGCGCAGGAACTCGTTTTCCGGCGCTGATTGGGCCACGGCAACCCGGGATTCAAGGCTTAGGGACCTGATCGGGCCGCTTTTGAGGTCGGGCGCCCGATAGACATGGGTCATCAGCGCGCGGACTTTATGGGTGGCGGCGTCGATCGCGCCATCAAGCACGTTCGCCGGGACGTAGCCGACATATCCGTCGGCGACGGCCTGCCCCCATGCCCAGTCCCCGGCGACCTCATAGACCGTGAACAGCTCGCCAAACAACAATTCGCTGGTTTGTTGTCCCCTTGGATCGGGCTGGCCGCGCAGAGCGGCTGTGGTGGCGGTTACCCGGCATAGTGTGCCGTCCACATACCGGTCGGCGGTGACCCGGTCCTGCAAGTGGCGCGCCGCCAGATCGCCGCGCGCCGGCGTCACTCGCGGATCGCGTGTGCGCCCGGTCATTCTTCCTTGCCCGCCTCGATTATCAGGTCGGAAAAGTCGTTGAGAAATTTCGCGCCCAACAGGGTGCGCTGGACAAAAATATTGCGGCGGTCGGCCTGATCCCGCTGGCGCTTAACGAGGCCGTGTCGTGACAATGTGTCGAGCGCCCGCGTCACCGCCGGCTTGACGATGTTAAGCTGGGCCGCCAGGCCGCGCACGGTGTGCGGCGGCGGTTCCAGAAACACCGTCATCAGAATGGCCATTTGGCGCGCGCTCAGATCAGGAGTCTGCCGCCTGACGCTGCCGGTGAGCGCGTGCCGCCAAAGCCTTAATGCCTGCTGGGTTCCAAGATTCATACCAGTGACGCCCTCCGTGGTTGGCGCCATTATGAATTCAAGGCCCGGATAAATTCAAGACCAAGAAAATGCAACCGCGACGATCACCCGCGATCCATCGCGGTCAGGGCTATTCGGCAAAGCGTTCCGCGATCAAGGCATATACGGCACGCATCGCCATCGCCTCGCCGCCCGGGATGCGGCCGGGGTTTGCCTTGGCAACCCAGCCGAACACATCGAGATGGGCCCAGGACGTGGCATCCGAGACAAAATGGTCCAGGAACAGGGCGGCGGTTACCGCTCCGGCGAACGGTCCGTCCGATATGTTGTTGAGGTCGGCGATCTTGCTCTTGAGGCCTTGCGCGTAGGGCCGCCATAGCGGCATGCGCCACACCGGATCGTCCTGTTGGGCCGCGATCCGCGTCAGGTCGGTGGCCAGGCTGCCGTCATCGGTGAACAGGGCAGGCAGGTCCGGTCCCAGCGCGACCCGGGCCGCGCCGGTGAGCGTGGCGAAATCCACCAGCAGCTCCGGGCTCTCTTCATCCGCCAGCGTCAAGGCGTCGGCCAGCACCAGCCGTCCCTCGGCATCGGTGTTGCCGATTTCCACGGTCACGCCTTTTCGGGTCCGAACCACATCGCCGGGACGGTAGGCGCGGCCGGACACGCTGTTTTCAGCCGCCGGGATCAGAACTCTCAGGCGCACCGGCAGGCCCGCATCCATGATCATATGGGCAAGGCCAAGGACATGGGCCGCGCCGCCCATGTCCTTCTTCATCAATTGCATGGCCGAGGACGGCTTGACGTCGAGGCCTCCGGTATCGAAACAAATGCCCTTACCGACCAGGGTTACCTTGGGATGGGCTTCGTTGCCCCAGGTGAGGTCGATAAGGCGCGGCGCTCGCGGGCTGCCGCCGCCGACCGCGTGAATTGCGGGATATCCGTTCTCCAACGCCTCTCCGACGACGATATTGCAGGCCGCCCCATGCTTTTGCGCCAGATCCTGGGCGGCTTCACCCAGTTCCGCCGGACCGAGATCGCCGGCCGGGGTGTTGATCAGGTCCCGAACCAGATAAGTGGCCTGCGCCGCGCGGCTGGCGAAGGCCCTGTCCGCGCCCGCCGGAATCATGAGCCGTGCCGGCGTCCGCTCCTCCTCTGACGTCCGATAGCGGTCGAAACTGTAATCGCCGAGCGCCCAGCCCAGCGCCCCATTTCTCGCCGCCCGGTCATCCGGCAGGCCGTCAAAACGGTATGTGCCGCCGGGCAATGTGCCGGGAAGCCCGGCGAATGCCCACGGATCGGCATAGTCGGGATCCTTTTTCGATCCCAGGCCCAGCACAACGCCCGCCACCTCCCCCTGGCGATCGGAAACCAGCAGGGTTGTGTGTCTTTTGGGGCTAAATCCCGCGGCTTCGACCCAGGTCGCGACCTCGGGGGGCTGCTGGTGCAGCCAGTTGTCGAAATCCTCGCAAGCGATCGGCCAAATCGGCACGGTCGTTCCATCGGCAACATCAAGCAAACAGTCGATCATCGCGCACCCCGTAATGTGTTGGTTTCAGTTTTGCATGGGCAAGACTTTGGCCAGGAAAAAGCGGCCGCCTGTTATTCGCTCAGTGTGGGCGGATCGTCGAACATGGCCGCCTCGCGATAGAACCGCTCCGCGCCCGGATGCAGTTTGGTGGCGATCCCGTCAAGCGCCGAATCCAGCCGGATCAAGCGGCCTTTTTCATGGGAGTTTTCCAAAATCCCGCGATTGGATGGATGCCATAGCGCCCGGGTTATCTGGTAAACCAGTTGCTCGTCGGCTTCGGCGTTCACGATCCATTGGGCGCGGACACTGATTGTCTTGATCTCGCCAGTGTCGGAATAGGTGCCGGCCGGGATGGTGTCCTCGACAAAAAACGGATATTTGGCGATGATTTTCGCCGCGCCGTCACCGTCGATTGGAATCAAATCGATCAGGTCGCGCTTGGCAAGATCGCTGATGCCCGACGCCGGAAACCCGCCCACGAACAGGAACGCATCGAGTTCGCCTTCCAGCATCCTTTCGACCGCCCGGTTCTGGTCGTCATAGGCGGCGATGAAATCAATCTCCCGCAGGCCGAACGTCTTTAGCACCAGAACGGCGTCGGCGTAAGTGCCAGAATCACGCCGGTCGAGCGAAACCCGCTTGCCGCGCAGGTCCTTGACGGTGCGAATGCCCGAGCCCTTGCGGGCCACCAAATGGACACTTTCCGGATAGAGGCTGGCAATCACCCGCAAGCCGGTGTGGCGTCCGTTCGATCTGAAAATGCCCTTGCCGTTGTAGCCCCAAAAAACCAGATCGCCCTGCGCCAGGCCGCTCTCGATCCGGCCCAGCGAAACCGCCTGAATGTTGGCGATTGACCCGTCTGTGGCCTGGGCCACCCCGATAACGCCGGGCACACCGCAGCGGCCGCCGTCATCGCATGTCGGCGCGCCGGGAGGGCGGCTGATCAGATTGGCCAGGGCTTCCCCAACCGGGAAATAGGTTCCCGACGTCGATCCCGTGCCGATCCTGAAATAAAGAATGTCCTGAGCCGTGAACGCGGGAACGCCCAGACCAACGGCAATAACCGTGGTGACGAGGATTCCGGCAATGAAGTGTCTAAGGGCGGTCATGAAAAAGAAATCAGCCTTTGGTCGTTTACTCCGATCCTTCGGCGACATGAAAGATATAAGCATGAATCATGGCAATACCAAGGCAAACCGGCTGCGTCCAGTGGGATAAGGCTACTATTGCCGGGCGTCCGGTCAGCCATTGACGATCACCGCCGCGCCTTCGAACCGGCCATGGCGCAAGTCGTCGAGCGCGTCGTTGGTTCGGTTCAACGGATACCGGTGAATGGTGGTGCGCACCGGCACTTTGGGAGCAAGGCACAAAAATTCCTCACCATCCCGGCGCGTAAGGTTCGCGACTGACCGCACCGACCGTTCACCCCATAAAAGTTCATAGGGAAAGGCCGGAATGTCCGTCATGTGAATGCCCGCGCACACCACGATTCCCCCTTTCCTTACCGCCTTTAACGCCACGGGCACCAGCGCGCCGACGGGTGCAAAAATGATGGCCGCATCAAGTTCGTGCGGCGGCCGCGCGGTTGAGTCACCGGCCCAGCCATGGAACGCCGACCCGGTCGCCGGTGGTGAACCGCTCCACCCCCGCTCCGGTTTCAATAATGGCGCCGATAATCTCGTGGCCCGGAATGACCGACGGCCGGGCCTCGGCCAGGCCGCCGTCGACGATGTGCAGGTCGGTCCGGCACACCGCGCAGGCGTTGACCCGGATCAATACCTGTCCCGGTCCGGCCTCGGGCCGGGGCGTCTTGCAAAGCCGCAGCGGTTTGCCGGCTTGCTCAAACACCATGGCTCGCATGGCCGGCATTTCGGTCGGCGCTACTCGGCGGCCCGTGCCGGTGCGCGGGTCGCTTGATAGCGCGCCAGCAGCTTCTTCCGGCGGGTTCTGGCCTTTTCCATGCTGGCCAGCTTAATGTGGCCGAACCCGCGTATCTGCTCGGGAATGCCGGCGATCATCAGGGCGAGGGCATGATTTTCGGGGCTCAGGTCTTCAAGCACCTGCTCGATCAGCTTCCGGTAATCCTGGATCATCTGGCGCTCGGCTTTTCGCTCCGTCGTGTGGCCGAACGGGTCGAGCATGCCGCCGCGCAGGCGCTTGAACCTGACCAGCAGCTTGAACGCCGTGAACATCCACGGGCCGAAGCTGGTTTTCTCGGGCACCCCGGTCACCGGGTCCGGTCTGCTCAGCAGCGGCGGGGCGAGGTGAATACGCAGCTTGAAATCGCCCTCGAACTGGTTATTCAGCCGTTCCCGGAATCCGGGCTCGGAATAAAGCCTTGCGACCTCATACTCGTCTTTATAGGCCATCAGCTTGAAAAGATTTCGGGCCACTGATTCTGACAAATCGGTCCTGTCATTGGCGCGCGCGGCCTCTTCAGCCGCAACGCGAGCGATGAATTCCGAATATGCCCGGGCGTAATCGGCGTCCTGGTAACGCTCCAGTTCAGCGACGCGAATATCCACGATCTCTTCGAGGGTCCGGGCAAAGGCCTGCGTGTCGTCATCGGCTGACTGCAAGCCCGCAACCTTTTCGACCGCCTCCGGATCATGAGCCGCCAGCCGGCCCCAATTAAAGGTCTGCAGGTTCGCGGCTATTGTAACCCCGTTCAGTTCAATCGCCGCCTCGATCGCCTCGCGGCTCAGCGGCACGTATCCCATCTGGAAAGCGTAACCGAGCATGAAAACATTGGTGGCGATGGCGTCGCCCATCAGGGCGGTGGCCAGCCGGGTGGCTTCGACAAAGGCGCTGTGGCCCTGCCCCGTCGCCTCGGCAATGGTTTTCATGAAGGCGGCGCCCTGGAAATCGGCGTCCGGGTCGGACTGGAACGAGGCGGTGGGCGTGACGTGGCTGTTGACGATGGCGTTGGTTCGTCCCGCGCCAACCCGCTGCAGCGCGTCCGGGCCGCCGGCGACGATCAGGTCGCAACCCAGCAGCAGATCGGCCTCGGCGGTTCCCAGACGCACCGTGCTCAGGTCCTCAGGCTTCGGGGCGAGGCGAACATGGCTCACCACCGCGCCGTTCTTCTGGGCGAGGCCGGTCATGTCCTGCACCGAGCAGCCCTTGCCTTCGATATGCGCCGCCATGCCCATGAGCGCGCTGACGGTTACGACACCGCTACCGCCGATACCCGTGATCAGAATGCCGTAGGGCCGGTCCAGGGGTTTGATCGTCGGATCGGGCAGGTTTGCAAACGGCGCCGCCGCGCCCACCGCTGACGCCGGCAAGGCGTGTTTGCGCAAAGCGCCGCCTTGTACGGTCGCGAATGAAGGGCAGAAGCCCTGTACGCAGCTGAAATCCTTGTTGCAGTTCGACTGATCGATCATGCGCTTGCGGCCGAACTCGGTTTCAAGCGGTTGCACGCTGACGCAGTTGGATTTGTCGCTGCAATCGCCGCAGCCCTCGCACACCGCCTCGTTGATGAAGAGCCGTTGGTCGGGATCGGGAAACAGCCCGCGCTTGCGGCGGCGGCGCTTTTCAGCCGCGCAGGTCTGGTCGTAAATCATGATTGTCGTGCCCGGCAACTCGCGCAGTTGACGCTGCACCTGGTCCAGCTCCTCGCGGCGGCGAACGGTAACGCCGGGGGCAAAGCCCGCATTGTTGGGATATTTGTCCGGCTCATCGGTTACCACGATGATTTTGGTTACCCCCTCGGCGTGAACCTGTTGGGTAATCTCCGGCACCGTGAGCTCCCCGTCGATGGGTTGTCCGCCGGTCATGGCCACGGCGTCATTGAACAGGATCTTGAAGGTGATGTTGGCCTTGGCCGCGACCGCGGCGCGGATGCCGGTGATGCCGGAGTGGAAATAGGTGCCGTCGCCCAGATTCTGGAAGATATGGGGCATGGAGGTAAAGGATGACATGCCGATCCAGTTGGCGCCCTCGCCGCCCATCTGGGTGGGTAGGGCGGTTGGCCGATCCGGCATCCACAGGGCCATGGCGTGGCATCCAATGCCGGCGAGGGCCATGCTGCCGTCGGGCACCCGGGTCGAGCTATTGTGAGGGCAGCCGGAGCAGAAATAAGGTAGCCGCACAACGCCAGGAGTGCTGGAAGGCGCCGAATGGCGAAGTTTGATTTCCAGCCGCTCCAGATCCTGTGTCAGGCGCTCATCCCATGCCCCGGTCGCCTTGAGGCGCGCGGTGATCGCACGGGCGACCATCGCCGGATCGATCTCGCCATGGGACGGCAACAGCGGTGCGCCGGTTTCGTCCGCCTTGCCAACGAGACGCGGCCGCTCCGCCGCATCGATGTTGAACAGCAGCGAGGCGGCCTGCTCCTCAATGACCGGTCGCTTTTCCTCGATCACAAGCAGTTCCTTGAAACCGTCGGCGAAGGCGCGCAGGCCCTGGGGCTCCACCGGCCAGGTCATGGCCAGTTTGTACACGCCAATGCCCAGTGCCTCGGCCCGGGCGCGGTCGATGCCGAGATCGGACAGCGCCTGGCGCACATCAAGATATGCCTTGCCGGCAGTGACAATCCCGAGACCGCCCTTTCCGCCCGGCAACACGACCCGGTCGAGCCGGTTGGCGCGCACGAATGCCTGGGCGGCGGGCAACCGGTAGCGGATCACCCGCTCTTCCTGAAAAGCGAGATTCGGTTCGGCGAGACGGAGATTGAGACCGCCCAGCGGCATCTCGAAGTCGTCCGGGGCGACGATCGCGACCCGCCCCGGATCGACATGGCATGAGGCGCTGCTTTCCACGGTCTCGCTGACGCATTTGAAGCCGGCCCACAAACCCGAATAGCGCGACATCGCCCAGCCAAAAAGGCCGAGATCCAGATAGTCCTGAACGGTGGCCGGATTGAATACCGGGATCATCGCCGCGATCATGGCATGCTCGCTTTGATGGGCGGTGGTCGACGATTTGCAGCCGTGATCGTCGCCGAAGAAAACCAGCACCCCGCCATTCTTGGAGGACCCCGCGAAATTACCGTGTTTCAGCGGATCGCCACTGCGGTCAACGCCCGGTCCCTTCCCGTACCAAGCCGCGAAAACGCCGTCATACCGGGCCCCGGGGAACGAGTTAACCTGTTGCGTGCCCCATACCGAGGTTGCGGCCAGGTCCTCATTGACCGCCGGCAGGAAGCGAATGTGATGGTCCTCAAGATGCTGCTTGGCGCGCCACAGCGACGCGTCGAACCCGCCCAGGGGCGAGCCGCGATAGCCGGAGATGAAGCCCGCCGTGTTCAGGCCCGCCTCGATATCCCGGCGGCGCTGCATCAGCGGCAATCGAACCAGGGCCTGGATGCCCGACAGGTAGACCCGGCCCGAGTCGAGGGTATATTTGTCTTCAAGCGTGACGGTCGCGAGACCCATGTTTTTCTCCGAGACAGATCACAAACGCATTGACGCCAGGCTTTTAGGGAAGCCAAGCTTCCACAGGCTAGCACGACGCCAACGCCGGTGAAATACCCCGCGGGCGGGATGGTCGGTGGTGGCAACGGGATATGTCATTCACCCGTTCATGTGTTATTAACTTCACAACAGCAAACTGATAGATTGCGGTGGGTCCGGCATTGCCGGATCTTTGTTGCATGACGCCCGAAACGGACAAGGAAATTGATTTCACCGCTTGGCTCATCGTCTGTTCCGTTTATCGCTGGGACTTTTCGGCCCGGCGCCGCGCCGGTGGCGGCCGAGCGGACGGCTGTGGCCGAGCTGAATGATTCGCGTGGCGACGAGGCTGTTTCCGTGGTCATTCGGCAAAGACCGGGGGTGGTGAATGCACCTGACGGTCTGCTCGCGCAACGCGGCGCCACCGAGAAAAGCGAAGCGCCGGCGGCCGGCTTGTCGGAGCTGAGCGAAGAGGACAAGAAGGCGGTGGCCGGTCTCAAGCGCCGCGATCAGGAAGTTCGCCAGCATGAGCGGGCTCATGCCTCGGTGGGCGGCCAATTCGCCGGCCAGCCTTCATTCAAGTTTGAACGTGGCCCCGACGGTCGGCAGTACGCGGTCGAAGGGGAAGTCCCGATCGACATCAAGCCGGTCGCGGGCGATCCCGAAGCCACGATCCGCAAAATGGAAATCGTCAAGGCCGCCGCCCTCGCGCCGGGAACCCCGTCCGGCCAGGATCGCACGGTCGCGGCTCAAGCCGAGGCGGCACGACTCGAAGCGCAATCCGAGCTTAATGCATCGGAGGAGGAAGGCGCCGAGAACGAGGCTCTGACCGGCGCGCCCAAAGCCGAAACGCCGGCATCCGAAGCCGACAGGGATGGTCCGGGGCCGGAAGTGCGCCGGGCGGTCGCCGCCTATCAGGGCGCGCTCGATAACGAGGAAGGGTCGAGCCGCGACAACAAGCCGAAATTGATCGAGATTTCGATCGACCTTGTGGCCTGATCCTTGACCCTGTCTTGCGTCTCACGTGCTCAAGACGCCTTGCGGTGCGTGGCAAGCAAGATTTCCGGTTCCGGATAGAGCTCGTTGAGCGGCACGGACTTGCCGTTTTCGCACATCAGCCGGGCATGGAAGCGGCGCAGCCGCCGCGGCTCGGGCACGCCGCAGGAATGGGCGATGACACCCACTTCGTGGACCATGTTTTGGGCGTAGTTGCGAACGCGAACCGCCTTGTCCGCCGGGTCGAGGCCACGCTGAAAACGCGGATCGTGTGTGGTAATGCCGGTGGGGCAGGTGTTTTTATTGCACTGAAGCGCCTGAATGCAGCCCAGCGCGAACATGAACCCACGCGCCGACTGCACGAAATCCGCGCCCACGCATAGAGCCCAGGCGACGTCGACGGGTGTAATCAACTTACCCGACGCGATCACCTTTATCCGGTTGCGCAGACCGGCGGCGGTCAGCATGTCGATGACCATGGGCAGGCTTTCCCAGATGGCGAGGCCCATATTGTCGATCAGGCTCATGGGCGCCGCGCCCGAGCCGCCATCGGCGCTGTCCACGGTGATGAAATCCGGCGCGCTGGATGGGCCGCGCCGATGGATCTCCTCGAACATCCGCTCAAGCCATCCATAGGCGCCAATAACGGCCTTAAAGCCCACCGGCTTGCCGGTCACGGTTCGAATACGGTCGATGAGGTCGAGCAGGTCGCCGGGGCTGTCCACTTCCAGGAACCGGTTCGGACTGATCGATGCCTTGCCCGGCTCGATGCCGCGGATGGCGGCGATTTCCGCCGTCACCTTCGTGGCCGGAAGGATGCCGCCCTTACCCGGTTTGGCCCCCTGGCTCAGCTTGATCTCGAACATCCTGACCTGGCCGTGGGCCGCGACCTTGCGCAGTTTGTCGTCGCACAGTTCACCACCCTGGCTGCGCACGCCATATTTGGCGGTCCCGATCTGAAACACCAGATCGGCGCCGCCCTCCAGATGATAAGGCGAAAGCCCGCCTTCGCCGGTATTGAGCCAGCAACCCGTCTGCCGCGCCCCGTTCGACAGGGCCTGCACCGCGACCCTGGAGATGGCGCCAAAACTCATGGCGGAAATATTGAAAAGGCTGGTGGTGCTGTACGGGATCGGACAGTCGGGCCCAATGGTGACCGCGGAAGTCGGAACCGCATCGCGCTCCAGGGTTGGAAACGGGCAATTTACGAACAGCACCGTGCCGGGGCGCAACAGGTCCCGGGTCGAGCCGAAGGCGACGGTGTTGTCGACATTCTTGGCGGCCCGGTAAATCCAGCCCCGTTGTTCCCGATTGAACGGCATTTCCTCGCGGTCCATGGCGAAGAAATACTGACGAAAGAACTTTCCAATATGTTCGAAGAAATATCTCAATCGGCCGATTACCGGATAGTTCCGCCGGATCGCGTGTTTCCTTTGAGTGATATCGACCAGATAGACGGCGGCAATAACCAGAAAACCCGCCCCAAGAACGAAAATGAACAGGGCCGAGGCAACGTTAAGTCCGGCGAGGGTGATGTCCGCAAGTGTGTCCTGCAACGCTCGGTCTCCGTTCACATAAAATTTCTGGCGCAATTCCTTCTCATGGTTCAGGTTACACCTCGAGTTGGTAAACTCGGGCTCAAAATTTCGCGCGCGGAATATCGCGGTGGCACGGCCTCAAAAATAGCCAGCCTCGCGTCGTCATTTTTGCGCCACTTACCATTTGGCCCGACAAACAAGGACCCAGTTAAGATGAGTTGGATCACCACCATTCCCTTTACCGAAGCAACCGGCCGGCTTAAGTCGCTTTACCAGCGCATCAAGGGCCCTGACGACAATGTCGACAATGTGATGCTGGTGCACAGCCTGCGGCCGCACACCATGGAAGGGCACATGGCGCTGTACAAGAACGTGCTCCATCACACCGCCAACAGCTCTCCCAAATGGCGGCTCGAGCTATTGGGCGTTTGGGTCAGTCTGCTGAACGGCTGCGCCTATTGTGTCGAGCATCATGTTTCAGGTCTCGGCCGCGAGCTTGGCGACGAGGGTAAGGCCAGCAATATGCGCGCGGCTTTGGAAAAGGAGGACTTCTCCTTTTTCGATGACGGGGAGAAAGCGTTGCTGGCCTATGCCTTCAAGCTGACCACCGAGCCCGCCGGCATGGTCGAGCAAGACGTGGCGGCCCTGGCCGCCGCCGGCTTCACAGATGGCGAAATTCTCGAAACCAATCAGATTGTCGCCTATTTCGCCTATGCCAACCGGACGGTGCTGGGGCTCGGCGTCGATCACGAAGGCGATGTGCTGGGGTTGTCACCCAAGAACTCCGCCGATCCCGGGGACTGGCGACACGGCTGATGGCGGGCGGTGTCATGGATGTGGTTTCTCGCACATAAAAAAAGCCCCGGTGCGCCGGGCACCGGGGCTTGCTGGCGTTATAGACGCCGTTACAGGGCCTGGCGCAGCTTGAAGTAAACCAGACGGCCGCGCGGGTCGTGGACCTTGCTGTCAAAGCCGCCGTTCGTGGCGACCCGAGGAGGCAGATTGTTGAACACATTGGTCGCCCCCACTGAGAGCGACGGTCCTTCCTCAAGCCCCAACAGGGACGGCATCTGGAAATTATATTGCAGATCCACGGTGGTATGGCTGCTGATCCTGGCGTCGGCCTGATCGTCATGATAGGAGCTGATGTGATGCAGGATGGCGTTGGCCGAATGGTTGCCCAGCACCCAGGCCACGATGGCGTTGGCCCGCCATTCCGGCGTTGACCGGGCGAAGTTCGTGAAATTCCGCCTGCCGGCGCCGTTGATGACCGGCCCGCCCGGAACCTGCTGCAGGCTGAACTTGTTGACATAGGTGGCGTCAACCCCAACCCGGATGAACCCGGCCTTGTCGGTATCGAACGAATAGGCGCCCTTGAAATCGAAGCCGTTGGTCTCGACCGAGGCGGCATTGATGAAGTTCACCACCACGCGCCGGATCTGCTGACTGGTCGCATCGCGTATGATCTGCGCGCCAAGCGGATCGGCGTTAACCAGACCTTGCGCGTTCTCCTGCGTGATGACGTCGGTGAAATCGAAGGACCAGAAGTCGACACCGAGCTCGAGGCCGTCCAGCGGCAGCACCGTGGCGCCGATATTGAACATGTCGGCGCTTTCAGGCGTCAACTGATCGCTGCCGACGGTACGGACCGGCCGGAACACGACGGTGCCGGTGACCGGATCATTGATCTCCTCGACCACCGTCTGGGCGCCGAAAGTCTGGAACAGAGACGGCGCGCGGAACGAGGTCCCAAACGAGCCGCGAAACGAAAACATCGATGTCGGTTGCCACAGCACCGCGACTTTGGGGTCGGTGCTGCTGACGCCGCTGCCGTAGTTTTCGTGGCGAACCGCGACCTGGACCTCCAGGTCGTCCATGACCGGCAGCGCCAGTTCCAGGAACGCGGCGCCGATTTCCCGGCTGCCGCCGAAGTCCGGACCGCCGACCAGGAAGGTGAAGTTTTCCTGGTTATAGTTTTCATCCCAGTCGAAATTCAGCTTTTCGTCGCGGAACTGACCGCCGATGGCCACGCCGATCGAGCCGCCGGGCAACGTCAATGTGTCGCCGAGATCACCGGTGGTGACCGCGTCAACAGTGGTCAGGGTGGTCCGGCCGTCAGCCTGGGCGAACCCGGTGACGAAGTCGATCACTTCCTGGCTGTTGGTTCCCTGGCCCGAGGCGAAGGGGTTGAAAAACAGGCACGATCCCACGCCGGGTGTTCCGGTCAGCGGGTTGCAGTTGGTGCCGCCGAGCCCGGCGAGGGCGAGGTTCAACTCGCTCTTCAAGTTGTCGCCAAATCGAACCAGGAAGTCATTGGCGCTCCAGCCGAATGCGGCCTCCCAGGACCAGTTCGGCGCGCCCGGCAGAGCGCCGCGAAGGCCCATCATCGTGCGATATGTTGAATGCCGGTTGAAGACCTCGTTAAAGTTGTCCGGTAGCTGGACGCCGGCCACGCTGGCGCCGGTGGTGCGGCCCAGCATAACCGCCGGGACACCGAGGAAGTTTCCGGGATTGTTGGCGGGAACGACCGGGAACGTCAGGTTCGGCGTTGACGGCGTTTGGCTGGTAACCGTGCGGTTGCGCGAGAAACCGAATTCGGCGAACAGCTCAATGTCCGGCGTGATTTCGTAGCTGCCTTCACCATAGGCCTTGATGCGCTGTTCCTGCGGCACGAGGGCGAAGAACGGACTGAAATCGAGTTGGCAGACACCGAACGGAACCGCGGGGTTGGCGTTAATGCCGCCGACGGTGCCGCAGCCCGGGTCCTTGAACGGGGTGCCGGGAGGCGCCAGGAAAAACAACGACGTGAACGGCTCATTGGTCGGGACCCCCAACGGAATGAACGCCCCCGGCTGGCCAAGGCCGGAAATGCCGGTTCCGAAAGTAAATTCGCGGTCGGAGAAATCGAGCCGGGTGCGATCGAGGTAACTGGCGGCGATCATGATATTGCCGCGGTCGCCCTGGACACCCATGATGCCGCTCAGGGTGATGTCCTCGTGCGAGCCTTCGGTGACGGTCTGGTAATCGACGCCCAGCTCCAGACCCTCGAAATTCTTGCGGGTGATGAAGTTGGTCACACCGGCGACCGCGTCCGAGCCATAAAGGGCGGCCGCGCCGTCCTTCAGGGTCTCGATCCGATCCACGGCAATCAGAGGCATCAGCGAGTTGATGTCGACGAAGGTGCTGCCGTCGTTGGCGGTGACCGCCGAGACCGTCTGGCGGCGACCATTGACCAGAACCAGGGTTGAGCTGAGGCCCAGACCACGCAGGTTGATATTCGATGTGCCGGGGCTCAGAACCTGGGTGAACAGATCCGGGTTAAACTCCGAGCCGGTGTTGATGGTCATGTTCTTGACGATGTCGGTGACCGTCGGCATCCCCAGATCATCGATATCAGATCGGGTTGTCGTCGAAACCGGTGACGGCGAATTGAACGAGCTGCGCTTGATGTACGAGCCGGTGACGACGACTTCCTCGACACCCGCCTCCTCGTCGCTATCCGCGCTTTGAGCCCAGGCAGTGGCTGTTCCCAGCATGGAGCACGCCGTTACCAAGGCGGTAAAGGTCTTCAATCGATTCTGCAACGCTTTCCTCCCCAATTACACAAAAGGTTTCTTTGTGTTCTCGCACTGGATGCGCGCTGCCTCCAACGCTCACTCCAGCAACCTGTTTCCGGGGGGAGAATGAAATATTATGTCCGTATCCCATGTCAAGGTGCATTCTGTTACCTATGTCTCCGGTTCGGACACAAGTCAGAATGGCGGAGGGAGAGGGATTCGAACCCTCGAGGGACTTGCGCCCCCACACGCTTTCCAGGCGTGCGCCTTAAGCCACTCGGCCACCCCTCCGCTGTGCGTCGCGCACACTATACTCAAGCCGGCGCGGAACACAATCGCTCCGAGGCCTGTTTCGGTTCGAGTGTGACATTACATAAAACTTGGTTTGTGTGTAAAACTCGGCTAAACTGCATTGTTAACAATAATACTTCATTTGGTTGGGGCAGATAAATATGGCGGTCCGGCGGGTGACCGGGTGGTTTTTGTTGTTCATTGCCTGCATGGTATTGGGCGCCGAGTTGTTTGTCGCTTTGGAAAAGGGCGCTTACGGCATCCTGGCGCTTGGGGAAATCTGGTACCGGATTGATGGCGATGGCCTCAATCTGGTCCAGGCCAGCATTCAGCGCCATCTGCACCCATTGCTGTGGGAGCCCGTTATCACCAGTGTACTTGTTCTTCCGGGCTGGCTGCTGCCGGGGGCCGGCGGCGGCCTGTTGATTTACTCGGCAAACAGGCCCAGGCGCCGAAAGATTTTTACCGCCCGGTAATCCCGCCTGCCTGCCGCCCGGCCCAATCAGGCGTAGGCCCACCCCAACAACGCCAATCCGAGAACGACCCGATAGATGACAAAAGGCGTGAAACTGGAGCGCTCCAGCCAGCGCATCAGGAACGTGATCGCCCCCAATGCCGTGATGAAGGCAAGTCCCGCGGCGGCCAGCGCGTCATATCCGAGTATTGCGTCGCCCGCCTGGTGGATTTCCAATCCGGCAAGGCTGCCGGCGGCCAGAATTGTCGGGATCGACAACAACATGGAAAAATGCGCCGCATCGGACCGCGACAGTCCCAGCATCCGCGCCGCGGTCATGGTGACGCCCGACCGGCTGGTGCCAGGCACCAGTGCCAGCATCTGGGCCAGCCCGATGATCAGCGCCGGGCCCCAGGTCATGTCTTCAAGCTTTCGGACCATCGCCGCTTTCTGGTCGACGACATAAAGGATCAGTCCGAACAGCAGAGTGGTCCAGCCGATCACGGTGGCGCTGCGCAAGTGCTCTTGCCAGCCCAATGACGCGACGACCAGGCCGGCGGTCACCACCGGC
>JBHHWG010000030.1:0-31972 GCA_046756385.1 Sphingomonadales bacterium
CACAAGCTTTGTCTCATGGTTGCGGTTGGCCCGCGATTTCAGATCAGCTAAACTCAGCCAGCATAACACAAGCTTTGTCTCATGGTTGCGGTTGGCCCGCGATTTCAGATCAGCTAAACTCTCATTCACACTTACACTCTCACTCTCACTGTTGCGGTTGGCCCGCGATTTCAGATCAGCTAAACTTTTCCGACGGCGAAGTGTTCGAAACCGCGAGTTGCGGTTGGCCCGCGATTTCAGATCAGCTAAACTCTTAAGTAAAAAAGGAATATACTATATAAGTTGCGGTTGGCCCGCGATTTCAGATCAGCTAAACTCCCTTAAACCCTATACTTAGGATATCGCAAGTTGCGGTTGGCCCGCGATTTCAGATCAGCTAAACTTGATGAAACATGCCGTCGATATCGGCCTACGTTGCGGTTGGCCCGCGATTTCAGATCAGCTAAACTTGGGCGGCACGAACCTTGGCGGCGCAAATCTGTTGCGGTTGGCCCGCGATTTCAGATCAGCTAAACTCAAGCTCCAGGGGTCGGCAAAGCCGCTACGGTTGCGGTTGGCCCGCGATTTCAGATCAGCTAAACTTTTGGCCGTGGCCAGCTACCTCTCGTCTTGTTGCGGTTGGCCCGCGATTTCAGATCAGCTAAACTCCCTGTCGCCAGCCCCACCGAGGCCAGCGGTTGCGGTTGGCCCGCGATTTCAGATCAGCTAAACTATCGCCGCGGACCTGAGCCGCGCGATCCTGTTGCGGTTGGCCCGCGATTTCAGATCAGCTAAACTTTTTCCCGTATTTTCTAAGCAGGGAATCGAGTTGCGGTTGGCCCGCGATTTCAGATCAGCTAAACTAAATTGAGGTCTGCAAGGCCAGGCGCGCGTGTTGCGGTTGGCCCGCGATTTCAGATCAGCTAAACTTTGAGAATGGAAGTGAGCGTCGCGCGCAGCGGTTGCGGTTGGCCCGCGATTTCAGATCAGCTAAACTGCCTCTATGTTATTTGCTTCGTTCGCGTCGGTTGCGGTTGGCCCGCGATTTCAGATCAGCTAAACTCCATCGAGCTTACCGGCTCGCGTACTGTCGGTTGCGGTTGGCCCGCGATTTCAGATCAGCTAAACTCGCGTTGTCAGCAGGGCTCTTATGCAGCGGGTTGCGGTTGGCCCGCGATTTCAGATCAGCTAAACTGAAGGCAGCGTCGCGCCAGGCCTTTCGCGAGTTGCGGTTGGCCCGCGATTTCAGATCAGCTAAACTCGCGACGCGAACCTGCGCGACGCGAACCTGTTGCGGTTGGCCCGCGATTTCAGATCAGCTAAACTGATCGCGTGATCACGCCTCGCGGTCTGGAGTTGCGGTTGGCCCGCGATTTCAGATCAGCTAAACTCTAACCTGCGCGGCACGAACCTGCGCGGCGCGGACCTGTTGCGGTTGGCCCGCGATTTCAGATCAGCTAAACTGACGGCCGGAAAGTCCCGGCTTGCCGCCTGGTTGCGGTTGGCCCGCGATTTCAGATCAGCTAAACTTTGACAGCCTCGTCGATGAGCTTGAGGACGTTGCGGTTGGCCCGCGATTTCAGATCAGCTAAACTGCATCAAGGGTTCGAGCGATGCAGTTGGCGGTTGCGGTTGGCCCGCGATTTCAGATCAGCTAAACTTGGAGATAAGCGGCTTTCAGTTTGCCGATGAGTTGCGGTTGGCCCGCGATTTCAGATCAGCTAAACTCCCAGCCTTCGAGGATCACGACGTCGCCCTGTTGCGGTTGGCCCGCGATTTCAGATCAGCTAAACTCAGCCGCTGGTCTACCACGCCGCCGACCTGTTGCGGTTGGCCCGCGATTTCAGATCAGCTAAACTCCTGCGGCGTTGCGTTTAAATCTGAAGGATGTTGCGGTTGGCCCGCGATTTCAGATCAGCTAAACTTGATAACAACTTAAGCCCCTGATTTCAGGGGCTTTTTCTTTGGTCTGGGCGGTAAAAATCTGCATCTTTTTTATCAGAAAAGGGCTAGTTGGGTGGGATTTTGCTTGTCCTTGTTGCGACTCCGGCCGTGAAAGCTGACGATGTTTTCGTACTGCTTGTCGGTAAAATACAGTATATCAATTTTGCCGCCGCTCGGCAGATTATTTGATATGCGCCGCGTCAGGGCCTTGGTTTTCTCTTTGCCGGAACAAAACCGCATATAGACCGAGAACTGGCTCATCTCGAACCCCTCGTCGAGAAGATGGTTGCGAAACGCGGTCGCCGCCTTCCTTTCGGGCTTGGTGCCCACGGGCAAATCGAACATCACCAGCATCCACATGATTCGATATCCGCTTAAAGCCATCGGTCAGCTTCCGGTTCGAAAAGCGGCAAGCTCCGCGGGCAACGGCTTGAGGGGTAATTCAAGCACCGGCTTGCCTGCTTCGAACGAGCGCGCCAGGGATGTCGCCAGCCGCTGGATGCACAAACCCACCGGCGACACCCCCTGCTCGGCATACATGTCAAGCGTCAGAACCGCCGCCAGCCTGGGCTTGATCTCGGCCGTGACCTCGTTGTGCCCGGCCTCGACCAGGCCATGGACCCGCAAATCGACCACCGGGCGAAACGGCTCCATGATATCGTCGACCAGGCACATCGGGTTGGAGCGGTTGTGATGGTGAATGCCGATTGACGGGTGCAGCCCGGCGGCCATTACCGCGCGAGCGGTTGCCGAACGGATGATGGCGTAGCCGTAATTCAGCATCCCGTTCACGCCGGGCTTGTTGCGATCGCGCCGGAAATTCCGCCCGAACAGCAGCGGCCAATAGCGCCTTGCGGCCTGGGCCTCGATATTTTCAGGATCGCCGGAGCGCACGGCGCGCGCCAGTGTCTCGAACGCGCCCGAAGGCTGGGACACCGCCTCGACCGCCGCGGCCTGGGCCATCACCTTGGCCCGGACGATCCCCTGCCACAGCCGTTTGCACAAGGGCTTGGCGGCGTCGATCTGGCAGCGCATGCGGGCGGTTTGAAGGTGATGCCCATCAACCGGCCACAGAATCGCGGCCGGGTGAAAATTGTCGCCACAGAACACCATCGAAATATCACGCTCGACAAAGGCGTGAATAAGGTTGCCGGTATATGTCAGGCCGTGGCCGGTGGCAATCACCGCCCCGATATCGTCAAGCGGAACCCGGCCCAACTCCTCGCCGTCGGCGGACACCACCAGAAATCCGCGCGATACGGAAAGGTGGCGGCCGTCCTCGGCGATCTCGACGATGCGATCGATCATTTTTTACGGCCCTGGCATTTTTTACGGCCCTGGCATTTTTTACGGCCCTGGCATTTTTTACGGCCCTGGCATTTTTACGGCCCTGGTGGCGGGCCCGGGTCCTTCACCTGGCCAATCGGATCGACGAAGACCTTGCGCGCCGCCAGCGCCTGAAGCGCACCGGCCGAGCGGGTCAGGTATTTGAACGGGTCCTGGTAATCAGGCGCGGCGTCGCGGGCTTTCAGGTTGCCACCCTCGAAATGCTCGGCGAAATAAATCTGGTTGCCCGAAAACTTGACCACCCGCATGATCCTTGTGGCGCCGTCATGTTCCAGCGCCACCATGTCGTCCTTGTGAAGGGTCATCACCGGCCGGGCGTCGGCATGATCGGCGCGCCAGGCCGGGGTGAAGCCTTTTCGGTTGGCGTCGAACGACGAGATCGCTTCGGCTTTCCATTTGCCGGTCGACAGTTGGAAAATCTCGATCCGGTGATTGCTGTCACCCTTATAGGCCTTGAAGGTTTTGCCGTTTTTATCACGGATTGGAATAACCTTGAGCGTTTCGGTCACCCGGACCCGGCGGGTGCCGGTGCGCTTCGAATAGTTGGCGACCGCCGCCTTGAAATCCTTGCCGGACAGGCCGAACACTTCCTCCGCCAGTTCCTCGCGAATGACCTGATCGCGAATCGCTTCAATATCCGTCATTTTTGTGAACGACGACAATGGCTTGCGGGTCACCACCTCGGTTTTGCCCTTGGCGTCGGGCGCTGACACGATGCCATAGGCGGTATCGTTGTGAAGCCGCGATTGGGTCCCGTGATCGGGCTTATAGGCGACGACGGTGCGGGCCAGCGCCCGGCCCAGATCCTCGCGAAAGCTTTCCCACGGCTTGGGAATGTCGGCGAACAGATGGCCGCCTTCCTCAAGCTCCGCCTTGCCCGCCGCGGTGGCGATGCGCTGTAACAGGGATCGATCGGTCACCGCGATCACCGCCGCGTCGATGGCGTGGTGGCGCTGATCGGATCGGTCCTTGCGGTTATGATCGGACAACAGGCTGTTAAGCCCCCAAAGACCGCGCAGCATCGCCGTCATCCGCCCCGGTATGACATAGACCCGGTTGGGATCACACACGCAGGACAGATATTCCCGGCACAGCCGCGACAGATATTGGGTGTCCTGTAGGTGCCGGTCGAGAAAATCACGTTCGACCTCGAACCTTTCCATGGCCGTCTTTTCGAACCGCCAGCGCTTGTTTTTTGGGAAACCGGCGCTTCGCGCCTCCATGTCGTTCCAGTTGAAACCATCGGGGGAATCGCCGAACGCCTCGTATGGCGTGCGGTTGCGCTTGACCCGGTTGGCGCGGCGCAGGCTGATGGTCTTGTTGGCGGCGGAATTATCGAGTGTGCGCGAGAACGGCAGGATATGGTCGATCTCGACTTCGGCCGAAAATAGCCGGTTGATGGAAATCTGCTCGCCGGTATAGGGACAGCGCCGGTCGGCGGGGTCGGCGGGATTAAGCTCCTCCCACAGGCGCAGGCGCAATCGGTTCTCGCCGTTATCCGTCTCTTCAAGATCGGCTAAGTCTTTGCGGCGCTGGTCGTTTTTATCCTGATTGACCTTTTGTTGCTTCTGTAGATCCTCGCGCTTTTTGCGGCTGTTTTTCAGGTCGCGCGCTACCTCGATGACGATTTCATCCGGGGGGCCGTATCTGGCGATGATCTCGTTGACCACCTTGCGCACCTGATTGAGGCCGATATGAACCGTGGGATTGGCGATCTTGCCGAGGCGCGTCTCCTGATTGTCTTCGGGTTCACCGGTGCCGAAGGCGACATGGCGCTCCAGCGGCACGCCGTAATAGGGTAGTTCGTCGAAAATTTCGCCGGTACGAAAGTCGGAATGGTGGTCATAACCGGCCACCTGAACCGCGTCGGCATAGACAATCACCTCATCTTCCAGCGCCTCAACGATATTGACGAGCGCGCCGCGCCCGAGCCGGCAATGGCTGTCGGGCAAGGAGGCGTTGGCGATCCGTTCGGCGCGATCATCGTCAAGCCCGCGGGTTTCGACCAGCCAGTGGATGGTCTTGGCCTCGTCAGGCTCGTCGAGCAGGAATTCGACAATCTCGGTTTGCTCCTCAACAGACATCTCCAGCCAGGCGGGGCCGAAGAACTTATCCCTTGAGAGCCGGTACGCGGTCTGGTCGCACAGCAAATCCTTGCGCTTTTCCGATTCGAGGTTGAATTCGAACTGTCCCGAAAGTTTAAGCAGGCGGCTGATGCCGTTAAAGCTCAGTTTTTGCCTGCCCTTGCCCAGCATTTCGCGCGCGACCAGATCGCGCTGGTCCCTGGTCAGGGGCACGCCCTTTCCCCCCAACCGCTTGATCTGAAGATGGTTGAGTTCCTGAAAGATGCGGAATCTTTGCGCCAGCGGCAGCGCCCACGGTGCGCGCTCCTCCTCCGGGTTCAGGGTGCATTTGCCGGCCTTGACCGGCTTTAACGGCCGCTGGTGAAAGATGATGTGGCGGATTTCGTCGCGCGCCTCGTCGCTCAGTTTGTCGCCGTGGAAGCGCTGTTGCGCCGCCCACAGCTTGTCGAACTCCGCCATCAGCATGCTGCGATGGGGGTAAAGCTCATATTCGGCCCTCGCGCCCTCCCCTTCCAGCCGGGCGCGGGTCGACAGCGGATGACCGTCTTCATCGGTCTGGCCGCGACGCCAATCGAGAAACGCGCCCAGCGTCTCCTTGCCCGCCGCCTGGATCGCCGCCTCAAGCTTGGCCACCGCCGGCTTGACCTTGCCGGTTTCGCCATTGTCGCCGTCGACCTTGCGGTTGCTTTTGAAGCCGCGCCGCTGGTTAAGGTGAAACAGCGCCCGGCCGAAATGATGAAGCGGCAGCGCCTCGTTAAGCCCCCTCGCGCGCAGCCTATAGGGATCGAGCGTCTCAAGGCCCTTGCGCGCGGCCTCACCGCCCGGCATCAGGCCGTGTTTGACCAGCGCCACCATCAATCTCTTGCGGCGGCGCAAATAGCGATCGCGCCGGCGGCGCATCTGCCGCGCCGTGCGCCGGGCCACCGCCAGCGACGTCTTGTCCTTGGGATTGCGGCCGTCCGGGAAGATGCGAGATCCAATTTGAAGAATTTGCTTCGGCTGCCCGAGTCGGTTTAGCTCCAACACAGCGAATCCAAGGGAATTCGCGCCTAGGTCGAGAGCAATTCTTTTAATCATCTCTTCTCCTCCATCCGCAATTTTCTATATCCTATTTCTTACTACACGCACCGTTTAATATCTTTGCAATAGACTTGGCCCTGCCGGGATCGCCAGCGACTCGATAACTAGCCACAAGCATCTATGTACGCGTTCATGAAAAGAAAGTCAATGCTCTTCCCTTACCAAGAACGCCCTTCACATTTACTGCTGCAATCGCATTTTCTTGAAATACCACGACAAGTCGTTAAATTAAAGGAACCTAGAGCCATCGATATGTGAGGGCGCTCTTGGTAGTTGCGGCTGGACCACAATTCCAGATCAGCTGCTCGCAGACAGGGCATCACATTTTGGTCAACCAATCGGTTTGGCCAGCAAATTTTGATGACCCGGCCGAGTCGTGAAAAAATTGCCACCACACATCTTACCGCTTGAAATGTGTGGCGCAATGCCGTAGAGTTACTATAGGTTTAGCTGACCTGAAATTGTGGTCCAGTTGGCCTCGGCCAACGGCCCTGTTGGGCCCCGTTAACAAGCGGATTTCGCTTTAAGCGAAAGACTGCAAAAAATGAGAAAGGGCGGGCTTCGGCCCGTCCTTTTATTTTCGCTCCGCTGCATCCCCTTTTTCGCCCCGCCGCCTCCCTTTTTCCGCTCTGCTCCGGCATTACACAGCGATCCGGTGTAAATTATGGTGTAAGCTGGGTTGGCCCAGCGACCGCGGCGGCGTCAGGAGGAGTGCCATGATCTTCCGCCAGCTTTTTGACCGCACTTCCTACACCTACAGCTATATCCTTGGCGGCTGGCCGGGCGGTCAGGCGCTGATTATCGACCCGGTGCATGATCAGGTCGATCGCTATATCCAGCTGCTGGGCGAGCTGGATTTGCGGCTGATCAAGGCCATCGACACCCATGTTCACGCCGATCACATCAGCGGGCTCGGCGCGCTTCGGGACCGCACCCGGTGCATCACGGTGATGGGCAAGCAGGCGCGTGTCGATGTGGTGTCGATGCGGGTCTCGGACGGCGATGTCGTCGATATCGACGGGGTGCGCCTGACTGCCCTTTACACGCCGGGCCACACCGACGACAGCTATTCGTTTCTGTGCGACGGCCGCGTATTTACCGGCGACACCCTGTTCATTCGCGGTACCGGACGCACCGATTTCGAGACCGCCGATCCGGCCGCCCAATACCATTCGCTGTTCGACAAGCTGTTGACGCTGCCCGATGACACGCTGGTTTACCCCGGCCACGATTACAAGGGCGACACGGTCAGCACCATCGGCGAGGAACGCCGCTTTAACCCGCGCCTTCGGGTTTCAAACGAGTCCGAATTTATCGCGCTCATGAACAGCCTCGGTCTCGCCGATCCGAAACTGATGGATGTCGCGGTGTCGGCGAACCTCAAGGTCGGGTTGAGCCAGGACGCGGTCGAGGCCTCCGGCTGCTCGCTTAGCGTTGAGCAGGCGAAGGCGCTAATGGGAAGGCCGGAGGCGATCCTGATCGATCTTCGCGACGAGACCGAGCGCAAATGCCACGGCGTGATCCCGGGCTCGGTCCACGTCCCCTACCCCGACCTGACGCAAGGCGTCGCACCCGGCGGCCTTCTGCATGCGCTTGGATCGGCGACCGGGCGGCAACTGGTGTTCTACTGCGCGTACGGCGAACGCTCGTTGATGGCGGTTCAGGCGGCCCGGGAAGCGGGCCTTGAAGCGGCCCTGCACGTCAAGGGCGGCATCGACGCCTGGAAAACCGCCGGGGAGCCAATCCTGAGCCTCACATGATGTTTGAGAGCAATGATCCCGGCTAATTGGCCGCCAGTGCCCCCGGGCCAAGATGCCGCCGCAAAAACGCTTCCAGCTTGCGAAAGAATACCTGCCGATTCTTTTCCAGGCTGAGATGGTGAGTGCCGTCCTTGAGAATCAAAAGCTCATACGGCTTGTCCGCCCGCTCCATTGCCGCGGCCATCAGACGGGTGTGGACTACGGACACCACTTTGTCGTCCTCGCCATGGGCCAGCAGCACCGGGGCCTCGATCTGTTTTGCGCGCCGGGCCGGTGACGTTCTGATAAGCTGGCGATCATTGAACACGGTTTTGCCGCGCGAGCGTGAATGAATGGCGCTGCGCATGTAGCCCTGGCCGTGGGAAATCCCAAGCGGCAGGTCGGAAAGACCGGCGAAACTGACGGCGCATTTGTAAAGGCCGGGCGTACGCACAACGCCCATCAGCGCCGCATATCCGCCGAAACTGGCCCCGACGATGCAAACCCGATCCGGGTCGGCAACGCCGCGCCCGATCAGCCACGCGACGCCGTCCGCCAAATCGTCCTGCATGGCCTGTCCCCATTCCAGATAGCCGGCGCTGAGATGGGCCCTGCCGAATCCCGTCGACCCGCGAATATTGGGCTGTAGCACCGCATAGCCCCGGCTGGCGAGGAACTGGGCCCAATAGTCGAAATCCTGGGTCTCGCGGCTTAGGGGGCCGCCATGGGGCAGGATCACCGTGGCAAGGTTTTCGGGCTCGACGCCTTGCGGCAGTGTGAGATAGCCGGGGATGACCAATCCGTCCCGCGCCCGGTACCGGACCGGCGTCATCGCCGCCAGCGTTGCTCCGTCAAGACGGGGATGGCGGCTTCCGAATTCGATCAGTTTGCGGCGCTCGCGTTCCCACAAGAAATAAGCCCCCGGATGGGCCGGTTCGCCGGAGTGGATAACGGCCCGTCCGCCATCCGCGCTCAGGCTAAGGAAGCGGTTCACTTTACCGGGCAGCAGACTGTCAATCGCCGCCTGCTCGGCCTTGAGCGCCGAATCCAGGAAATGAACCTCGGAATGCTCCAGAATATAGTGAATACCGGCCAGCCTTGTGCGGTGCTCGGTCAGGATCAGGCCCCTGGCGTCCACCGTGGGATGGCCGAAGATCATCGGGCCGAACGTGCCGGTTGCAAGATCGAACTCGTAAACCGAGTCGCGATCGCTTTCATGGTTCGACAACACATGGATCCGGTCGGATCCGGCGACGAAGGCGAGCGGCGCAAAAACCTCGCCCTTGCCGCTTTCGAATTTTTTGACGCCCCGCCACCGGCCATCGCCATGCCGACGCCACAGAATCTTGCTTGCCGAACCACTGTCCGCTACCGCCAGCCTTACGATTCCGTTTTGGTCAGCCAGCCATTCGTGAACCCCGTTCCTGCTTTTGACCACTTTTGCCTTGGCGCCGCTTTGAACGTCGACGCGAAAGACGGCGGGATAGCCGGTGTCGGTCCTGCTGAAGGACAGCAAGATGTGGTTGGGATCGCCCGCCAACAAGTCGACCAGCCCGGCCTTAACCCTGCGCGAACCGACCAGCGGCCTCAGTTCACGGTGCAGAACGGTCGCCCGGCGCCCATCCCGATCAATCGCGGTAAAGACTGTTTCGATAAAAAACCTGCGGCCTCGCTTGACCTTGAATTCCTGCCGGATCAGCAGTCGGTCCGGATTGAGCCAATGGAAGCGCTTGAGTTCACTGGCCTGCAACTCGGCCAGAATTTTTACAGGCGCCGCCAAAGCGTCCCACCGGAAAACCGCCAGGCGCAGCCTGCCATCAACCGGAACCAGGACCGCGATATGCTCGCCGTCCGGCGACAGGGATGGCCTGGACAGGGAGGGCAGAGTGACCAGCGCCTCGGTCGAAACCGGGGCAACGCCAGGTTTTGCCGCCCGCGCCAGGAAGCCCGGCATCCCCCAAGCCGCCAGTCCGAGGCAAATAAAGGTTGCAAGGCAAAGTTTCACGGCGGCGCGCCCTCGTTTGCTCAATCACCCCCAGCCTGTCTCATAACATATCCTCACATATCCTCGACCCTGAAAGGGCCAAATCCCAATCCGGGAAAGCAAGCTTTTTGATCTGCAAAGGCGGCGCGGCGGCCCGGTCATCCTCGAAGTTTTCCAACCGGTTTTCGGAGCAATTCTGTGTCCGGTTGTCAGAAGCGTCAAATTTTGGTCTTATGCGACCCGCAAAATCACGCCAGCAAGGGGGAGTGAATCGGTGGTGGATTCAGCGACGACTGTAACCGACATGCAGGTTCGGGAGAGTCATCCGAAGGGACTTTACGTCCTGTTTATGACCGAAATGTGGGAGCGCTTCAGCTATTACGGCATGCGGGCGCTGCTGATTTTTTATTTAACGGAGCATTTTCTGTTTACCGACGACAAGGCGTTCCTGATCTATGGGACCTATACGTCACTGGTTTACCTGACGCCGGTGATCGGAGGCATTCTGGCCGATCGCTATCTGGGTTCGAGGAAGGCGGTCACCTTCGGCGCGATTCTTTTGGTTCTTGGACATTTCGGCATGGCGTTCGAAGGCCCGTCGGCGATAGCCAACGGCGGCGGCTCGGTGGCCCGGGACGGCTTCTACCTTCAGGTTTTCTACCTGTCCCTGGCTCTGATCATCACCGGTGTCGGCTTCCTGAAGGCCAATATTTCAACCATCGTCGGCGCGCTTTATGAACAGGGCGACATTCGGCGCGACTCCGGCTTCACGATCTTTTACATGGGCATCAATATCGGCGCCTTCGCCGGCTCGCTGATTGCCGGCTGGCTTGGCCAGACCTACGGCTGGTCCTATGGCTTTGGAGCGGCCGGTCTCGGCATGCTGGCTGGTCTGATCGTCTTCAGGCAAGGCCAGGCTCAGCTTATGGGCCACGCCGAACCGCCCGAACCCGATATCCTTAGGCAGCCTGTCTTTGCCGGGTTAAGTCGCGAGAAGCTTATTTACCTGGGGGCATTTGGCGGTGTTCTGCTTGTGTGGCAAATGGTTCAGCATCAGCAGCTGGTCGGCAACCTGCTGCTTGGATTTGGCGGTATAATGCTTGCAGTTGTCCTGCTCTATTCGTTCCTGAAATGCAGCCCGGAAGAACGCGACCGCATGCTGGTCGCCTCGGTCCTGATCGTCTTTTCGGTCCTGTTCTGGGCGCTGTTTGAGCAGGCCGGCAGTTCGCTTAACCTGCTTGCCGACAGAAATATTGATCGGGTGGTGTTCGGTTTTGAAATCCCGGCCTCGGTTTTCCAGTCAGTGAACGCTTTTTTCATTTTTACGCTGGCTCCGTTCTTTTCAATGATGTGGATCTGGCTGGCCAAACATAGGAAAGAGCCCAACACACCGATGAAGTTCGGCCTGGGGATCATACAGCTCGGCGTGGGCTACCTTGTCCTCGCATTCGGCATTTCGGCGGCTGACGGCAACGGCTCGACCGCTTTGATCTGGCTGGTGCTGATTTATTTGCTGCACACAGCTGCTGAGCTGTGTTTGTCACCGGTCGGCCTGTCCATGATTACTAAATTGTCGGTGGCCAGGGTGGTCGGCATGATGATGGGGGTCTGGTTCCTGGCCAGCGCGGGCGCCAATTTCATCGCCGGGCTGATCGCGCAATTGACCAGCGCCGATCACAATGGCGGCGCAATTGTCGATAAGGTCGCCGCGGCGGCGAGATATATGGAGGTCTATACCCAGGTCGGCTTCATCGCCGTTGGCGTGGGGACTCTTCTGTTCCTGCTTTCACCACTGCTGAGAAAAGGCATGCACGGCGTGCACTGAGTTTTTCTCAGCCTGGTGTTCTTGCGAAGGTGGCGGGCATTGCCCGCCACTTTTGTTTGAGCCGTATTGGAATTACGGCCGCAGCAACCGTTCCCACGGCCCGGTTTAGCACTATACTTTTGATATACCACCACACGTCAGGAGGCTAAATCATGGCACAGCACGGCGCATTTGTTTGGAACGAATTGCACACTGGCGATACCGCTAAAGCCAAGGAATTCTACACTGCCTTGTTGGGTTGGAACGCGAAGGAGGCCGCCGCCGACGACTCCATGCAATATACCGAGTTCGAGAATGATGGTGTGAGCATCGGCGGCATGGCGGACATGGCGGGAGCGGAAAATCTCGGCGCCAGCCCCCACTGGATGCCCTATATCGCGGTCGACGATGTCGACGCCAGCGCCGCACGGGCCAGGGAACTGGGCGCCGAGCTGAAAATTCCGCCGATGGGTATTCCAAAGGTGGGGCGTTTTTGCGTGATCGCCGACCCGCTGGGCGCGGTCGCCGGCCTGATCACATTGGCGGAGCCGATTAAATAGGCCGGTCCGAGCTCGGGAAAACCGGGCAATATTCGAGCGATATCTCCTGACGCCTGACAATCTGGATATTGTCGCAATTCTCTGCGATCATGCCGCTCAGACATAAGATCCGGGATGTGGGCGAGGAGAGCTGTACATGGGGCTTCAATTACGCGAAATGATGGCGGCGGTTGCGGTCGCCCTTTGTCTTTCAGCGTCACCGGGACAAGCAATTTCCGGGCAGTCACTGGGCGACGAAATCAGCAAGCGCTCGGAGACGGTCGAGCACAAGGTGATCGCCTGGCGGCGCGACATTCACGCCCATCCGGAATTGTCCAACCGGGAATTCAGGACCGGGGCCCTGGTCGCCGGGCATTTGAGGAATCTCGGGCTCGATGACGTCAGGATCAACGTCGCCCATACCGGCGTGGTGGCGACCCTGAAGGGCGGACTTCCGGGACCGACCGTGGCGCTGCGCGCGGATATGGACGCGCTCCCGGTCACCGAGATGGTGGACCTTCCTTTCGCCTCGCATGTTCAAACCACCTATAACAACCGTAACGTCGGCGTCATGCACGCTTGCGGACACGATACCCACACCGCCATGCTGATGGGGGTCGCCGAAGTTCTGGCCGGCATGCGCGACCGCATTCCCGGCACGGTCATGTTCATCTTCCAGCCGGCCGAGGAAGGCGCGCCACGCGGCGAGAAAGGCGGCGCCAGCCTGATGATCGAAGAGGGCGTGCTCGATGGCCCCGAAGCCCCCGAGGCGATCTTCGGGCTGCATGTGTGGCCAGGTCCGCCGGGGCAGATATCTTATCGCGCCAAGGGAGCGATGGCGGCCTCGGACTGGCTCAGGATCAAGGTCACGGGACGGCAGACACACGGCTCGTCGCCGTGGCGCGGGATTGATCCGATTGTAATCGCGGGCCAGATCATGACGTCGTTACAGACCATTCCCAGCCGCCAACTGGATATCACGGTCGCGCCGGCGGTGGTAACGATCGGCAGCATCCATGGCGGGGTCCGGGGCAACATCATACCCGACGACGTCGAGATGATCGGAACCATCCGAACCTTTGACCGGGAAATGCGCGAGGACCTCCATCAGCGCATAAGAAGAACCGCGGAGAAAATAGCCGAAAGCGCCGGCGCGACAGCGGAGGTTACGATCGAAGGCTATGCGCCCGTCACCTTTAACGACCCGGTTTTGACGCGAAAGCTGCTTCCCGCTCTCGAACGCGCGGCAGGGAACGACAAGGTCGTCGTCTCGCCGCCGGTCATGGCGGCCGAGGATTTCGCCTTTTACCAGGAGCATATTCCCGGATTCTATGTCTTCCTGGGCATCAATAAACCGGATGTGCCGGCGGATCAGGCGGCCCCGAATCATTCCCCCTATTTTTACGTCAACGAGGATGCGCTGATCGTGGGCGTAAGGACCATGGCCAATCTGGCGCTGCAATATCTTTCGGGAGACTGACACCAAATTTCCTTACCCCCGGAAACCGGCACGAGGGCATAGTGACATACAGCGCCGACAGCGACGAAATCAGCAACCTGCTCAAAGGCGAATATGACGAATGCAGCCAGGGCGTCGCGATCTACGGGCCCGACAGGAAGCTTGTTTTTTGCAACCGCATATTCCTGGAGATGCTCAATATTCCCGAGGAATTGGGGTGCCCGGGAACCCCACTGACGGATATTCTGTCCCTGTTCGCGGCTCGGGGGGACTTTGGCCCCGGTGAAATCGAGGAACTGGTTCAAGCCCGCCTCGCGGTCATTATGAACCACGACATTTATAGCTTCCAACGCACGCTGCCGGACGGTCGGGTCATTCAGTACAGCCGCACCTTCCTGCCGAACGGCGGATTTGGGGCGATTTATTCGGATATTTCAAGCCGACAGCAGGCGGAAGAAAGATTTCACGCCGCAATCAGCGCCAGCCTGGATGCGTTCTTCCTGCTGGAGGCGGATCGGAACGAAAACGGCCGAATCGTCGATTTCATTATTCGTGTGGTCAACGCCCGGGCTGAAAAACTCGTCAATCTCACCAGACGGGAGATGCTAGGCCGCCGCGGCGGCGACTTCATACCGCTCGACGAAGCGCCGGGCCTGTTTGAAAAATTAGTTGGAGTGATCGAGTCCGGAATACCGATTGCGGCGGAAATGCGCCTCGTCACCGACTATTTTGCCGCGGAATGGATTTCCTATCAGGTTGTTCCGGTCGGTGACGGCGTTGCCGTCACAATCCACGACATCACCAATCGCAAAAAAGCCGATGCGAAACTGCGACGCAGTGAAGCAAAGTACCGCGATCTGATCGACGGTTTGGCCCAGGGTGTCGTGGTTCATCGCAATCAAACCACGATCTATGCCAATCAGTCTCTGCTGGACCTGGGTGGATATACGAAGGACGAACTGATCGGCACAGACATCGGGGCGCTCGCCGACCCGAGCGAGTTCGGGAAATTGCTGGAGTATCAGCAACGGGAAGGCAGCGAACCGATACAGGTCAAGGCCGTTCGCAAATCCGGCACACCGATCTGGGTCGAGATGCGGGGACGAACCATCGAATGGAACGGCAAACCGGCCCGTCAGCTCACCGTGACCGACATCACCGATCGCAAGGCGGCTGAAAACGCATTGCGCGAAAGTGAGGCCAAATTCCGCAACCTTATTGACGGTTCGGTGCACGGCGTCTTTATTCATCAGGGCAACAGATTGATTTACGCGAACAGGGCCCTGGCCGAAATCTATCGCTGCGAACTTGACGACCTGATCGGCATCGACCCGATCAATCTGATAGCGCCTGAGGACCGGGACCGCGTCTTGCGGTCGAGAAATCTGGAACGGCAGGTGGATTTTCATGAATTGCGGGGACTGCGCCGCGACGGCTCCCTGGTGTGGTTGGACGGAGTTGGCAGCATCATCGAATGGGACCGCCAGCCGGCGCGCCAGGTCATGGTCGTCGATATCACCGAGCGCCGGCGTGCGCAGGAGGCGGTTCGCCGGCAAGCGGTTGTTTTTTCGCAGCTTAGCGAGGCGGTTCTAATCAGTGACCTCGAGCGGCACTTTATCGATTGCAATCCCGCCGCCGAGAGAATTTTCGGTTACACACGCAGCGAGATCCTGGGCATGTCGCCACTTGATCTGATAGTGGATCGGGATGAGTGGGAACAGCGGGCGGGCGGCGTCCTTGAAACAGTCGCCACAAAGGGCCGCTGGGCTGGCGAAATTCAATTCCAGCGGCGTGATGGCACAGCCGTAATCGGTGAAGTGGTACTGGCGCAACTCTTCGACGATGACGGCGTCCAGATCGCGATGAGCGGGGTCATTCGCGACGTTACCGAGAACAGAAAAGCCGAGATGGCGCTTCGTGAAGCGCACGAGGAGGCCGAGCGGGCAAATGCCGCCAAATCACGCTTTCTTGCCGCGGCGAGCCACGATCTGCGCCAACCGGTTCAAGCCTTGCGGCTGCTGATCGAAGCGCTTTCCAATATGCCGGATCAGGTGACTATTTTGGAAATTCTGAAGGAAATAAGAACCTGCACCGAAGCAATGGATGGGCTGCTGAACGCCGTTCTCGACATTTCGAAGCTGGAAGCCGGTGTCATCAAACCGGAAAAAGAGGATTGCATCGTGGACAGCCTGCTGGTCAGCCTGATCAACGAATTCCGGCCGTCAGCAAGCAAAAAAGGGCTCGAACTGAGATATGTCGCCTCTGAACTGCCGGTCCGCACCGATCCGGTGATGCTGCAGCGCATCGTGCGCAATTTCATCGCCAACGCCATCGCGTGCACCGAAGCCGGCAAGCTTCTGGTCGGCTGCAGGCGGCACGGCTCCAGGCTGCGCATCGAGGTATGGGATACCGGCATCGGCATTCCAGGGCACGAAATCGACAGAATTTTTGAGGAATTTCATCAGATTGGCAATCCGGAACGCAACCCCGACAAAGGATTGGGACTTGGGCTTGCGATCGCCAGAGGCTCGGCGGCTTTGCTGGGACACCGGATCGCGCTCCGGTCGCAACCGGGCAAAGGGTCTGTTTTTTCCGTTGAGCTTCCGCTGTCCGACCTGCATCCCGGACATGTCGAACCTGAATTTACACCGGCTTTCCGGCTCCCTGAAGAGAACGACAGGTTCATCATCGTCGTTGAAAACGAAAAAATTGTCGCCCGAGCCGTGGCCCGGATTCTGAGAATGTGGGGATTTAAGGTTGAGGCGTTCGAAAATGTGGAAGAAGCCGTTGCCCAAGCCGCTCATTTCGATCAATTGCCGGATGCCGTTATCGCCGACTATTCATTGTCCTCCAGCATGACCGGCGGCGATTTCATCAAGTTCATTCAGGAAACCTATTCAGCGGACATCCCGTCCATAATATTGACCGGCGACACAAGTCCCGAGCGCATCCGCGAGGCCAAATCGCTTGGGTTTCAGATGCTCCATAAACCCACGAGCCCCGAACAGCTCCGCAAGGCTCTGGACAGCGTTCTGGCCTGACCGTTAGAGCACTTTCTTCTTGGCGATGCGGAAGATATAGACGCCGTCATCTTCCTCGGCATGGACGAGGATATGGCCGGCGGACTCGCAAAAGGCCGGGAAATCCCGCACCGCGGCCGGGTCCGTGGCGCGGACTTCGAGAATTTCCCCGGCTGCAAGCGCCTGAAGGGCCTTTCGGGCGCGCAGAACTGGTAAAGGGCAAATCAAGCCAGAGGTATCAATTTCGGCCATCGCAATATTTTGATTTACGTGTTCCTGGGACACCTAACTTTATAATCTACAAACGTAATTAAAAACTAAAGAATCGCCGCCCGCCGGTTTCTCCCCGGGGATTTTTCCGCTCCCTGTGGCGGTGCCGATCCGGTTCTGCTATGCCTTGTGCGCCGAAGGCTTTGAACATTGAGCAGCGATCGCGTCCCATGTATGAATTCGATATCACTTTCTTGGCCGCCCTTGGTGGCGGCGCCATCAGTTTCCTGTCCCCGTGCGTATTGCCGCTGGTTCCGGCCTATTTGTGTTTCATAACCGGCAGAACCCTCGACGAATTGACGGAGCAACGCGAAATCGGCCGCGCCGCAACCATCGAGGCCCTGGTCTCGGCAATGGCGTTCGTGCTTGGTTTCACCACGGTTTTTGTCGCCCTCGGCGCCTCGGCGTCGGCAATAAGCGGCGTGCTTTTAAGGCACATGGATGTTCTGGCAAAAACCGCCGGCGTGGTGATTGTGGTCTTCGGGCTCCATTATATGGGCCTGTTCCGCTTCGCGTTCCTCAATCGCGAGGCCCGGTTTCATTTGCAGGCCAAACCGCCGGGCTGGCTGGGGGCCTTCGTCATCGGACTAGCCTTCGCCTTCGGCTGGACACCGTGCATCGGCCCGATTCTGGGCGCCATCCTGTCCGTTGCCGCGAGCCATGACGACCTGACCTACGGCGTTTCCCTGTTGATCGCTTATTCCCTGGGTCTGGGCATTCCCTTTCTCGCGGCGGCCTTGGGCATGGAGCAGTTCCTTAAATTTCTGCAACGCTTCCGCCGGCATTTCAAAAAAGTCGAAATCGTCGCCGGCGTACTGCTCGTTAGCACCGGCGTCCTGATTTTCGCCGGGACGCTACAGGACCTGAGTTATATCATGCTCGAGGCCATGCCGTGGTTGGCCAAAATAGGCTAACCGTAAAACAAGGCGCAAAGACCAAATTGGATGACCTTAAAGCGTTTTCCGCTTTAATGCCGCGTCGCGCTCATCGGGATCGTTTCAAGCATATTGACCTTCTCATGAAGCACGACCCTGATGCTTTTCCAGAGATGGAACCCCTCCTCATAGCCCATGGACTTCATTTTCTCGATCGCCTTGTCGGCGTAGTAGATCGCGTCGTCACCAAGCAGCCGGATAAGGTCGTTCGCGGCAGTGGTGAAAAACGGTGTCGTGTCGAATTCATAGACGCTTTCCATGGTTGGTGAACTTCCTGTTGCGGTCGGGGCCAAGAACTGTTTGATGGTCTTCCATCTCAAGGATCGGGTAGCAAGGACCGGGCCAGTTTCCGATCCAGCCGCCTGAGGACCCCAGAGCCTGGAAAGCTTGAGAACCGGTAGCGGTGAGTGGAATGGGCCGATGGGCAACAATTGCGCGCCCGGCGATTTCGACCCTGCGAACGGGCAGGATTTGCCGTGCCGAGGCATCGTCCGCGCGGCATTATTTGTTGCCCCGGCATTTGATCCCCGGGGCGCCACCTGATAGGGTCGCGCCGCGAGAAATGAGCAAGGAGCAGTTGGGCATGACGCTATCGCCCCCCAAGCCCCGCGAACACCTTCACACCCGAAGAGTGGAATGCGAGGGTTTCGCCCGCGAAGACGGCCTGTGGGATATCGATGGCCGTTTGACCGACCAGAAGACCTATGGGTTTGAAAACCGCTGGCGCGGCGCCATCGAGGCCGGTACGCCGGTCCACGACATGCGGGTGCGCCTGACGCTCGACAATAAATTCATCGTCCAGGATATCGAGGTCGAGATGGCGGCGGCCCCATTCCAGTGTTGCGCGTCACCCCCCGCTGATTTCCGGAAGCTGATCGGCCTTTCGGTCGGCCCGGGATGGAACCGCCGGGTGGCCGAGCTGGTGGGCGGCCTGCAAGGCTGCACCCATGTCACCGAGGTCTTGGGGCGCATGGCCATGGCGGCCTTTCAAACCATCCCGATGGAGCTGTACCGCCGCGCCAAGCAGGCCGCCGAGGGGAATGCCGAGAACCTGCGGGCGATGCTGACCAAGGGCGGCCGCAAACCCTATTTCATTGACGGCTGCCATACCTGGAGAGCCGACGGCGAGACGGTGAAAGAGGAATTCCCGGAAATATACACCGGCCCCAAGGACACCGACCAGCGGTCCTGACCGCGGTTTGCACAAGAGATAGCCATGGACAAGATCACCACCGCCACCCGACACGACTGGAAGCAGTCCGAAATCGAGGCCCTGTTCGCCCTGCCGTTTGCAGATCTCCTGCATCAGGCGCAATGCCTGCACCGGGAAAACTTTGACCCCAACCGGGTCCAGATGAGCACCTTGCTCTCGATCAAGACCGGCGGCTGCCAGGAAGATTGCGGCTACTGCTCCCAGTCCGCCAGGCATGATACCGGCGTGGTCGCCGAAAAATTGATGGCGGTCGAGGACGTGCTGGCGGCCGCCAAAAAAGCCAAGGACGGCGGCGCCACCCGCTATTGCATGGGCGCCGCCTGGCGCAGCCCCAAAAACCGCGACATGGCCAGGATCGTAGAGATGATTTCGGGCGTGAAGGCGTTGGGACTGGAAACCTGCGTAACGCTGGGGATGCTCAGCGCCGATCAGGCCAAGGAACTCAAGCACGCCGGGCTCGATTACTACAACCACAATATCGACACGTCGGAGGACTATTACGGCAAGGTCATCACCACCCGGACCTACCAGGACCGGCTCGACACCCTGGAACAGGTGCGCGACGCCGGCATCAATGTGTGCAGCGGCGGCATCGTCGGCATGGGGGAAAGCCGGGCCGACCGCGCCGGCATGCTGGTGACACTCGCCAACCTGCCCCAACATCCCGAAAGCGTGCCGATCAACATGCTGGTTCAGGTCGAGGGCACGCCGCTGGGCGAAAGTGCCGGCATCGGCGGGCTTGAATTCGTACGCACCATCGCCGTGGCGCGGATTCTGATGCCAAAATCCTTCGTGCGCCTGTCAGCGGGCCGCGAAAACATGTCAGACGAACTCCAGGCCCTGTGCTTCCTCGCCGGCGCCAACTCGATCTTCATCGGCGAGCAGTTGCTGACCACCCCCAATCCGAGCCAAAGCGAGGACATGAAATTGTTCGAAAAATTGGGGATAGAAGCGCTTTAGCCCGAATAGACCTGTCTGGACTAATTCATCTTAGTCTATTGCCTTCCAACCGAAATCCACACATGGTTGGCCTTGGCGATCAACTCGCCGGTCTCGGTGAACAGGGCGGTGCCGCAATAGAGTTTGCGGCCGTCGCGGCCGGTTGGCCAGCCGATGACGATGCACCGCGCGCCGGCCTTCACCGGGCGCTCCAGGTGCGCGGTCATGGTGCCGAGCACGGCGGCCTGGTCCGGTGCGGTCACGGCGAAAAAGCCCGGGCAATCGAGCACCGCCCACAGGAATTCGGGCCGCACCGTGCCGGCATCGCCGACAAAAGATCCATCGGGTGTCCAAGTCGCCGCGACCATGCCGTCATCGCCGATGGGGCTCGGGAACAGGCGCATGCCATCGCCTTCGTCGCGCTCAGGCCCGCAGACGAAACAGCCGGGAAACGGATGGTCGCTAAAACCGCGATAGCTTTTCACCGCGTTCCGGGCATCGTGGAACGATGGCGCGGCGGGAACCTCGATATCAAGCGTGGCGGCCCGCGTCAAGGCCACCAGTTCTCCCGATGATTTAAGCGCCCATGCCCCGTCATCTTCGGCTGTCACATCCATCGCCACGCCCAGCGGCGGCGGCCGGCGCAGGGTGACCTGTGCCGCCCCCTCAATCCGGCCGGCCAGCAATCCCGCCACATAACCGCCGTTGCCGGAATCCGGCGGCCCGCAAAAACGGCGATCGATAATCACCTGCCGGTTCATGACCAATCCTTTCCAAACCCAACCCGAACAGCGAAACGATTTTCGCCCGGACGGATTATCCCGCCCGGGCGGTCAAAGGTAAAGAAGCCGATACCAAAGTCACGGCTGGAAATTTACAATCCGAAATGACTTCGGATTTCGTCGCCGCTGGTAACGACGCCCCAGCACGACAGATGGGCCAGCGCATTGACCTGGCGGCGGGACAAATCGATGACACTTGGCGGATTTTCGAAAAATGTCCTGTAGTGAGGGAAGCGTGCAAATTCCGCCTCCTCCAGCAGCGACCGCACTTGCGGATTGAGAGCACTACGCCATTGATCGGCGTTTTCGTTATAGATCCAGCAGATCCTGGCCTGATAATTAGCGATCTTGTAATGGTCGTTGTCCTTCACGTCGTAAGTGTCGCAGTGGATCAAGGCCTGTCCGGCGGCTTGTCGTTGCCGCAATCCTTCAATCAGATCGTGGAGCCTGTCGGTCCCGTTTTCGAACACGACATTGACGGCAAAATCATTGCCGGACGACGGATCGTCATGGTCGGGAACCGGGTTGAACAGCGGCGCGATCGAATCGGCGAAATGTTTTTTCGGGTCCGGGTTGCCGGGATCGAACGGGGCCAGGGTGTTGACGAAGAGGATGATATTCTCGACCTTGCGCGCCAGCAGCGGCATTAGCCCCAGATTCTCCAGAAGGCCGCCGTCGCCATGGCCATATTCTTCCTCGTCGATCCCGCTAATATCGTGAATCGGCCAATGCTCGAATTCGGGAAAGCCGATGAAGTTCAGCCCGATCCTTGCCAGTTTGCCCTCGGGCGCCGCGCCGCTGCTGCCGATGATGTCCGACAGGGTCAGCCGGTGCCGCCGGCGTCCCAGTTTCACCAGCCATCGCTGGTTTCCCCATCGCTCCCTAGGATTTTTCGAATCATAGGCGAAGCTCTCGACATAGCCGCCCCCGATCGGCGTCCGTCGCCGTCCGGCGGTCGGGAACAATTTCCGCACCCCGGTGTAAAGCGGTGTGTATTCGCACTGGATTTTCTGGCGACTGTCACCGGAATTGTCGAGTCGCAGAATGGTGCCGCCGAGGACGAGGTAAGGACGTCCTTCGCGCGCCAGATAAAAATCGTCCGGTGAGAGGAAATAACGGCCGTCGTCGGCCCGACTGTTACCCTCGACCGCGGCGTCACGCGCGCCCTCGTGGAAGGTGAAAAACCTGTCGATCTCATCCAGGCCAAAGGGCTTGAGAAAAATATTCCCGACGGCGCGGGAATAGGTCTCGTCGCCGCTGAGTTTTGCCGCTTCAATCAGAAAATCATCGGTAATGACGGAATCCGCGATCGCGCGGACCAGAGACCCCGATGGGGCGTCGTCAAAATCGTCCGGTTCGAGTTCCTCCGGATTCCGGGCCACGCCCAGGAAGGTGTCTTCATCGAAATTATCGGGCAAATATGTGAATGGCGTGGCCGCCCAGGAGCCGCCGGATACCGCCGAAATGTACCCTACCTGGTCCAGAAGGCCCGCATGCTTCAAGCCCCGGAGCTGACCCAGCGTGGCCGAGGCCGAGCGGGTTCCGCCCCCGGAAAAAGCCACACCGAATTTCCGGCGTTCCTCGGTCAGCCACGGCACCTTGAGACCCGCATGATCGTCCAGCTCGGGAAAGTGTCCGGGATTGTCCTCTGTATTCCAAACCCTGGTTTTGACAAAACGAAGACGGTGATGAGTCATTGAACCCTCCTACCTGTCGGTTTGTTGGTTGGACTGTCAAGCAACTGGTGGAATGCAAGATCGTGCGACAAATGGGCACAAACAGCCGGAATCGGCCCCGCTAAAGGGGCACTTATCATATTACACACCCCTAATGCGGGCAATCGCCTTCGTAGAGGCTCAGGATGTCAATGAAAGGCGGCCCCGCGATCCCGTGCCGCCGACCGTGTCGCCCACCGTGCCAATGGTTCGTTTGAATTCGAAGTCTTTAAGCCTGACCCGCGCCACCCCTTGCGCCTGATAACTTTCCGGCATCGTGGTCACCGCCAGACCGGCGGCCACCATCGCCAGGGCTCGTTCGTCCTGCTCGGTGCGGTAAGCGATCGGCGGACGCAGATTGTGGTCGGTGAAGAAACGGCTGGTCTCGCTTAAAATCTCGCATCGGGTGCGTATGATCACCGGCTCATCGGCGATTTCCCCAATATCGATCTCCTCCCGGCCAGCCAGCCGATGATCGGCGGCAATCGCCAGCGAATAACCTTCGGTGAATAACGGCGTCCCCTCGCCGCGCAGCACCGTGAGCGCGACGTCGACCTGCCCCTGATCCAGGCGATTGGCGAGTTCCTGTTCGGTACCGTCGAACAGATCCACCGTGCATCCCTGATTGCGGGCCAGAAAATCGCCGATCACGCCGCCAATCACCGTCGCCGGAACGGTCAGCAGCGCCCCCAGCCGCAAAACCCTGGGCGCGGCAATCCCGCTCACCTCGCTTTGCGCCAGGGTGCATTCGTGAAGAATGCTCTTGGCGCGCTCCAGAAATCGGCTGCCGGCCTTGGTCAATGCCACCCGGCGGTTGGTGCGGTCGAACAATCGGGCGCCCAGCGCCGCCTCCAGCTTGGCGATGCCGGCGGAAAGGGTGGGCTGGGTCACATAGGCGCGCTCGGCCGCCTTGGTGAAATTGCCGGTTTCGACCACCGCCAGGAAATAGCGCAGCTGATAAAGCTCGAACATTGATGTTTTCTATGAAACCAATCAATACAATTGATTTTGTCTATTTTCGGTTATCGCGTAAAGTCTTTTCACGCGATGAAGGGGTTGGGATTGAACGGTCTCGGCCCGAATTTCCAAGAGTTTGTTTCGACATGACGGTATTGAAAAGCGCCATCCACACCAGCTCATCCGAATTTTTGGATAACGCCGCCCATATGGAGGCGCTGCTCGCCGATTTGCGCGACAAAGTGGCCGCGCTCAAGCAAGGCGGTGGCGAACGCGCGCGCAAAAAGCATCTTGCCCGGGGCAAGCTGCTGCCACGTGAACGGGTGCGTCTGCTGCTCGATCCGGGGGCGCCGTTTCTCGAATTTTCGCAGATGGCGGCTTACGGCATGTACTCGGGCGATATCGCTTCGGCCGGGGTCATCACCGGGATCGGACGGGTCAGCGGCCAGGAATGCGTGATCGTGTGCAACGACGCCACGGTCAAGGGCGGTAGCTACTTCCCGATGACCGTCAAAAAGCATTTGCGGGCCCAGGAGATCGCACAGGAAAACAATTTACCGTGCGTCTATTTGGTCGATTCCGGCGGCGCCAATTTGCCGACCCAGGACGAAGTGTTCCCCGACAAACTCCATTTCGGGCGGATTTTCTATAACCAGGCCACGATGTCGAGCCTGCGCATCCCCCAGATCGCGGTGGTGATGGGTTCATGCACCGCGGGCGGCGCTTACGTTCCGGCCATGGCGGATGAGAGCATCATCGTCAAGGAACAGGGCACAATCTTTCTCGGCGGCCCGCCATTGGTCAAGGCCGCGACCGGCGAGGTCGTCACCGCCGAGGAGTTGGGCGGCGCCGATGTCCATGCCCGCGCCTCCGGCGTGTCGGACCATTACGCGCTCGACGACGCCCACGCATTGCAAATGGCGCGACAGATCGTCAGCAACCTCAATCGCGCCAAGCAAATGCCCGTGGTATGCCGGGAGCCCCGCGCTCCGCTTTATGACCCCAGGGAGATTTATGGCATCCTGCCCAGGGATGTCCGCCAACCCTATGACATCTATGAAGTGATCGCGCGAATCGTCGACGGCAGCGAATTCGACGAATTCAAAAAACTCTATGGCACCACACTGGTGACCGGATTTGCCCATATTCACGGCTATCCGGTCGGCATCTTGGCCAATAACGGGGTACTGTTTTCCGAATCCGCGCTAAAGGGGGCGCATTTTGTCGAGCTGTGCGCTCAGCGCGGCATTCCGCTGATATTCCTGCAAAACGTCACCGGCTTCATGGTCGGCAAGAAATACGAAGCGGGCGGCATCGCCCGTGATGGCGCCAAGCTGGTTACCGCAGTTTCCTGCGCCCGGGTTCCGAAATTCACGGTGATCCTGGGCGGCTCTCACGGCGCCGGCAATTACGGCATGTGCGGCCGCGCCTACAGTCCCCGCTTTTTGTGGATGTGGCCCAACGCCCGGGTCTCGGTCATGGGCGGCGAGCAGGCGGCCACCGTCCTGGCGACGGTCAAGCGCGACGCGATGGAGGCACGCGGCGAAAACTGGAGCACGGACGAGGAAGAAGCTTTCAAACAACCGATCCGCGACCAGTACGAAACCCAGGGCCACCCCTATTACGCCACCGCGCGGCTGTGGGATGACGGGATCATCGACCCGGCGGAGACGCGCATGGTCCTCGGCCTTGGTATTTCGGCGGCACTGAACGCGGGAATTGAGGAAAGCCGTTTCGGCATTTTCAGGATGTAGACAGATGAAAGACGAATTGGTCAAACTCGACATCGATGGACGGGGCGTCGCGACGCTGACGTTGAACCGGCCCGAGGTTCATAACGCCTTCAACGATGCAGTAATCACAAGACTGTCGGAAATTTTCGCCGCTCTCAAGGATGACGGCAATGTTCGCGTTGTTGTGGTGCGCGCATCGGGCAAGAGCTTTTCCGCCGGCGCCGACGCCAAATGGATGCGATCCGCGGCCGGTTATTCGAAAGACCGGAACATGGCCGACGCCATGCGCATGGGCGAAATGCTGAGACTGTTCAACTTCCTGCCTAAACCGACGATTGCGCTGGTACAAGGCGCGGCGCTGGGCGGCGGCGTGGGGCTGGTGTCCTGCTGCGACATCGTTATCGCGAGCCGCAATGCCAAATTCGGACTGACCGAAGTCCGTCTCGGCCTGACGCCGGCGACGATTTCACCTTATGTGGTGGCCGCGATCGGGTCACGACATGCGCGACGCTATTTTGTCACCGGCGAACGTTTCGATGCCGAAACAGCCTGCGAAATCGGTCTCGTGCATGAGGTGGCCGACGACCACAATGCCCTGGATGAAGCGGGCGAACGCATCATTGGCGCCTGTCTCGCCGGTGCGCCGGGCGCCATCGCCGACGCCAAGAGACTGCAATTCACTGTTGCCGGCCGCCCCGTCGACGACGAATTGATGGTGGACACGGCCCGGTACATCGCCGAAGGCCGGGCGAGCGCCGAAGGCAAGGAAGGCCTTGCTGCTTTTCTCGAAAAACGACGGCCCGGTTGGGCGTCCTGATTAGGCGGGAAGATTTGATGTTCGACAGCCTGCTGATCGCCAACCGGGGTGAAATTGCGTGCCGGATCATACGAACCGCGCGTCGGATGGGCATCCGCACCATCGCTGTTTTCTCGGAAGCCGATGCCGGAGCCCTGCACGTCGAGATGGCGGACCAGGCTTTTCTGATTGGCCCAGCCCCCGCGGCCGAAAGCTATTTGCGCGCCGACAAGATCCTTGAATGCGCCCGCGAGACCGGGGCCAGCGCCATCCATCCGGGGTACGGCTTCCTGTCGGAAAATGCCGCGTTCGCCGAAAGCTGCGCGGACGCCGGGATCGTCTTCGTCGGCCCGCCGCCCGCCGCCATTCGCGCCATGGGCGTGAAATCCGAAGCCAAAAGCCTGATGGAACAGGCCGGGCTGCCGGTGCTGCCTGGCTACCACGGCGAAAAACAGGATCTGGCGAGACTGCGGAAAGCCGCCGAAGGCATCGGCTATCCGGTGTTGATCAAGGCCGTGTCCGGCGGCGGCGGCAAAGGCATGAGGCTGGTGGAAAAGCCGGCGGAATTCGCGGCGGCGCTCGAAGGCGCACAGCGCGAGGCCCGGTCCTCGTTCGGTGACGATCGGGTGCTGATCGAGAAATTCCTGCGCATTCCGCGCCATATCGAGATCCAGGTTTTCGCGGACGGGTTGGGCAACGTCGTCCATCTGTTCGAGCGCGACTGTTCGCTTCAAAGACGCCATCAAAAAGTGGTCGAGGAGTCGCCCGCGCCCGGGATGACGCCCGAACTTCGCGACCAGATGGGCACGGCGGCGGTCGAAGCGACGCGGGCAATCGGATACCGGGGCGCGGGCACCGTCGAGTTCATTGTCGATGTGGCCGAAGGGCTTGACGGCGCACCGTTCTATTTCATGGAAATGAACACCCGCCTTCAGGTCGAACATCCGGTGACCGAACTGATTACCGGGCTCGATCTGGTCGAATGGCAGTTGCGGGTGGCGGCCGGGGAGCCGTTGCCGAGCGCCCAGGAGGATCTGGCCATTCATGGCCATGCCGTCGAGGCCCGGATCTACGCCGAGAATCCGGGCCGGGATTTCCTGCCCGCGACCGGCCGGCTCCTGAAAATGCGCACCGCGAAGCCGGGGCCCCATGTTCGCATCGATTCCGGTGTTCGGGAAGGCGATACGGTCTCGGTTCACTACGACCCGATGATTGCCAAACTCATTTCGTGGGACCTCGACCGGGGAGCCGCTCTTGGCCGCCTGCGCGCGGCGCTGGCCGAGTTTCGCATCGCCGGCCTCGACAACAATATCGCCTTCCTGTCGGGAATCGTCCGCCACGACGCCTTCATGAATGGCGACATCGACACAGGCTTCATCGCCAATCACAAGGCCGACCTGGCGCCCCCGGCCGAGCCGGTGTCGGACACCATACTGGCGCTGGCCTGTCTCGACGTTTTGCTGACCCGGCGCGAGGAAGTGGCCGACTTGTCAGCCGCTTCCCAGGACATTTGGTCGCCCTGGCGCTCGGTTCACGCATGGCGGCTTAACGACCGTGGTTTCGACGTGCTTCGCTTCGTGGACGGCGACAGCGAGATCGAGGTCAGGGTTTGTTACGACGGCAATAATTCTGTCCTGGAATTGCCGGGCGCCCGGATTACCGCCTGCGCTGAACGGGAGGACAGCGGAGATTTGATCGCCGATCTTTCCGGCCGGCGCATCTCGGCGACGATCGTTCATCAGGACGCCGAAATAACGGTGATGACGGAAGGCGCGAGCCACAAGCTTTTGCAGTCCGACCCGCGTCTCGACATTCATGACGAAGACGAGGCGTCCGACGTGATTATTGCGCCGATGCCGGGTAAGATTATCAAGGTGGTGGCGAAACCAGGCGATTACGTCGAAAAGGGCGACGCTCTGCTCATTCTCGAGGCGATGAAAATGGAGCACACCATCGCCGCCGCGGCTCCGGGAAAGATCGCGACCGTGGCGGTTGCGATAAGCGATCAGGTCGAGGAGGGCAATGTTCTGGTGACCTTTGACCCCCCCGATGAGGCAGACAAATGAACTTGCCATACGAGGTGAGAATTTTTGAGGTCGGACCACGCGACGGTCTGCAGAACGAAAGCCGGCGGGTGTCGACGGCAACCAGGATCGAGCTGATTGAACGCCTCGCCGATGCCGGAATCATCGAGATCGAGGTTGGGAGCTTCGTATCGCCCAAATGGGTGCCCCAGATGGCCGACAGCGCCGAAGTGGTCGCCGGCATCAAGCGCGCCTTTGGCGTGCGATACTCGGCGCTCACACCTAACATGAAAGGCCTCGAGGCCGCCTTGGCCGCCGGCGTGGAGCATGTCGCCGTTTTCGCCGCGGCCTCGGAAAGCTTTTCACAAAAAAACATCAATTGCTCGATCGAGGAGAGCTTTGCGCGGTTCCAACCGGTGATCGACGCCGCCCACGACCGGGATGTCGATGTGCGCGGCTATGTCTCCTGCGCGCTCGGTTGCCCTTACGAGGGCGCCGTCGAGCCCTCCGCGGTCGCCGATGTCGCGGCCAGACTGGCCGATCTCGGCTGTTACGAAGTCAGCCTTGGCGATACCATCGGGGCCGGCACGCCGGCGCATGTGGAGCGCATGATCGACGTGGTCTCCGATGCGGCGCCACTGGACCGCCTCGCGGTCCATTTTCACGATACCTTCGGCCAGGCGCTGGCCAATATTCTGGTCGCCCTTCAGATGGGCGTCACAGTGGTCGACAGCGCGGTGGGCGGGCTTGGCGGCTGCCCCTACGCCAAGGGCGCGACCGGCAATGTCGCAACCGAGGACGTGGTCTACATGCTCGATGGCATGGGGATCGTACATGACATCGATCTGGAGGCGCTGATTGACGCCGCATGGTTCATTTGCGCCGCGCTGGGTCGCGAGCCGGCGTCGCGGGTCGCCAGGGCCCTCAAACGGAAACTCCACTGAACACAGGTAAATTCGATGATTCCAAATCGCATAAGCTATCCCAGCCTCAATTTCGACCTTGGTGAAACCGCCGATATGATTCGTGACTCGGTGCGTGGGTTCAGTGATCGGGAAATCGCCCCCCGCGCCGGACAGATCGACCTGGAAAATGAATTTCCGGCCGACCTTTGGCGCAAAATGGGCGATCTTGGCGTCCTGGGGATTACGGCCTCGGAAGAATATGGCGGCGCCGGCCTGGGTTATCTCGAACATGTCGTCGCCATGGAGGAAATCAGCCGGGGTTCGGCCAGCGTCGGCTTGAGCTATGGCGCGCATTCCAATCTGTGCGTCAACCAGATCAACCGCAACGGCACCCACGCACAGAAAGCCCGCTATCTGCCCAGGCTGATCAGCGGCGAGCATGTCGGCGCCCTCGCGATGAGCGAGCCGGGCGCGGGCTCGGATGTGGTGTCGATGAAGCTTCGGGCCGAAAAGAAGGGCGATCGTTATATTTTGAACGGCACCAAGATGTGGATCACCAACGGCCCCAACGCCGATGTCCTGGTGGTTTACGCCAAGACCGACCCGCAGGCCGCCTCACGCGGCATCACCGCGTTCCTGATCGAAAAAGGCTTTTCCGGTTTTTCCACCGCCCAGAAACTCGACAAATTGGGCATGCGCGGGTCGAACACCTGCGAACTGGTGTTCGAGGACTGCGAAGTGCCGGAAGAGAATATTCTCGGCGGCCTCAACCGGGGTGTCGGTGTGTTAATGAGCGGCCTGGATTACGAGCGGGTGGTGCTGTCGGGCGGTCCGCTTGGCATCATGCAGGCCTGCATGGACACGGTGCTGCCCTATATTCATGAGCGCAGGCAGTTCGGCCAGTCGATCGGCGAATTCCAGCTTATCCAGGGCAAGATCGCCGATATGTACACGACCCTGTCGGCATGCCGGGCCTATTGCTATTCGGTGGCGCAGGTCTGCTCACGCGATGAAACCACCCGCAAGGATTCCGCCGGATGCATATTAATGTCGGCCGAAAAGGCGACCTGGATGGCGCTGGAAGCGATTCAAATTCTCGGCGGCAACGGCTATATCAACGAAAATCCGACCGGCCGATTGCTGCGCGACGCCAAACTTTATGAAATCGGCGCCGGCACATCGGAAATCCGCCGCATGCTGATCGGGCGGGAACTGTTCAATGAGACCGCGTGACCGGATTCGTTCGCTACGTCTCAAATAGAAAGGGGGGCATGACGCCCCCCGTTTAATTTGGGTTTCAAGTCGTTCCCGTCAGGCCGGGCCCACTCGGGTCTGATCCTTGAACAGGGGCCAACTGAACCAGAACAGTTTGTTGAAGTGCGGCACGGCATCGAGCGATTTGCCTGCCAACTCGCCGCTCACCGCATTGCCGTTGACATCCCACAGGCTTCCGGTTTCCCGGTCCGTGACCACGGCGCCGCCGTCACCGGTTGCGGCTTCGAACGTCAGATCCTTGCCCTCGACATTTCGCGAATAAACCGCGCCGATATTAAGCTCGGCGTTGTACAGAACCACAATCGGCTTGCCGCCAACGGAATCGTTGATCACGGGATCCTTTTTGAGTTCAGCTTCGGCGTAAGTTGCGTGGTCGTCGCCATGCTCGACCGCATAAACCAGAGACATTGCCCCCAGACGCGTGTCGAGCTTACCGCGTATGCGATGCCACGGCTTCTTGCGCCTCGACAGGCTGGAAATCGGAATCATCATCTGCAACATCTTGTCGACCATCTTGTCCCGAAGGCTCGACGAAGGCGCATGGAAATATTTGGTGTCGGGATGGAGCTGCTTCCATTGTCCCCAGGTCGACTGGACAACCGGATGCCCTTCCAGTGCCGCCCCCTTGTCCGGACCATGGAAAACCGCGCCATCCATTTGCTGGATGTAATTGCCGGAATCCGGGTCGTAATAGATGATGTTGTTGTTGTAGGCGGTGACGCATTTGAGGTCCATCGGCTTGCCGCCGAGTTCGGTTTTGAACGCCATGGCGCTGTTGCACAAGATGCAATAGGAGATCATCAAGCGCTCATCGCCCACCGTGTCGTTGAAAAAATGCGGTCTTGAAATGGCGTCCCGGCTATAGGCCCGAACCTCATCGCCATTCACGACACCCAGGATCATTTCATCGTCGGACAGGATTTTGTCGGCATCCTCAATGCCGACAATGTCGCTCTTTTTCGGCGGGGTCATCACATAGGGCACATAACCGGACCAGAACATCATCGCCATCACCAGGACGGTGATAACTGTTATGCTCAGCCACACCGGGTCAGCAGCCTGGCCGAAAAACGCCGGCCCCCAATCGCCCAGCAGACCCTTTAAGAACCCGACAAGCGGCGCCGGCCATCCGGCAGGCTCCGCGACATTGAGGCCGCGCGCGAGCAGGGTCAGGCAACAGGCCCAGACCACGGCCCACAAAATGTAACGATAGCGGAAAATCCCGATCTGAATGCCGCGCGGCAGCATCAGGACATCAATCAGCATCGGTGAAAACGGCATAAAGATCAGCAGCACGACGGCAAGACCGACGCCATAAAGAATAAGGTCCCAGTTTTCTAGAATGAGGTTCATCATTTTCCACCACCTTCCGAAGTTCAGAGCTTCCAGACGTTATTAGCACCGACCCCACCAGGCAAGCAACCTGGTGGGGTCCAGACTAAAGTCCTA
>JBHHWG010000031.1:0-31383 GCA_046756385.1 Sphingomonadales bacterium
TCGAATGAACAACCTCTTGAGACATCACAACTAGCGACCAAGGGGGAGCGCAGCCCGCGTGGCGCTTGAACGCGGGTAAAAGGCTCATGCTTAATGAGCCTTGGTATAAGTCGATCGTTCGGTGCGATACATGATGTAAAGGCACAGCCCATGCCCGCGGGGGACAAGATGATCGCGTGGTCTTGCTGCCGGTCCTGGCTCGGTTCCGTCGGCCGGGTCGTGGTATCGGCTCTGATTTCCGCTGGGTTGATCGGGGCGGGGACGGCATGGGCGCAGGCGCTGCCTTTTGCCTGGTCAACGGCCGGAGCGGACGGCGATGCGTTCGGCGATCTTTCCGGCAATGCCGAGGCCGAACTGCGATTGTTCCCCCAAACGAGCCCATCTTCCGAGCGCAAGGACACCGGCATGTCGCTGGCGTTCGAGCTTCGTTACGAGGTCGAAGCATCGAACGGCAAACATCTGTTTTCCCTGGTTCCGTTCGCGCGCCTGGACGCCAGGGATGACGCGCGCACCCATTTCGATGTTCGCGAGGCCAACTGGACCGGAATTTTCGGCGACTGGGAGGTAAGCCTCGGCGTCGACAAGGTGTTCTGGGGGGTCATCGAATCGGTGCATCTGGTCGACGTCATTAACCAGGCCGATTTCGTTGAGGATGTCGATGACGAGGACCGTCTCGGCCAACCGATGGCGCGCCTGTCGTTTGATAGCGACTGGGGCGTCTTCACCGGTTTCGTGATGCCCTATTTCCGTGAACGGGTGTTTCCCGGGCGAAAAGGGCGGCCCGCCACCCTGTTGCCGGTCGATCGTTCGCAAACCCGGTTTCAGGCCAAGGGCGACAATTGGCACGCCGATTGGGCGCTGCGCTGGTCCCACGCCGCAGGGCCGTTCGATATCGGCATCGCCCATTTCTCCGGCGCCAGCCGCGAGCCGCGCTTGCTGCCCGGTGCGGACCGCGATGGCAACCCGGTGCTTATCCCGATCTATGATTTGATCGATCAGACCTCGGTCGATTTGCAAGCCACGCTGGGGGCCTGGCTTTGGAAGTTCGAGGGGGTCACGGTGGACGGCCCGGTTGGTCGGCATTTCGCCGCGGCGGCGGGGTTTGAATATACCGCCTTCGGCCTGATGGGCGGGGCCAGCGACCTCGGATTATTGGCGGAATTCCTGTATGACGACCGGGGCCGGGCGGGGTCGTCGCCGTTCGAGGAGGACTTGTTCGCCGGCTTAAGGTGGAGCGCCAATGACGTGGCCGGCGCCACGGTGCTGGCCGGTGCGATCTTCGATCTCGACACATCGGCCAAGGCCGTCAATGTCGAGGCCGGTCGGCGCATTGGAGAGGCATGGCGCATTTCAATCGACGCCCGGCTGTTCGTCGGCGTGCCGGTCCTCGATCCTTTATTCGCAATCAGCCGCGACGATTTCATCCAGTTACGGCTCGGGCGATTCTTTTAAAGTCCACGCGAATTGGAAGATGCGCTTTGTACTTGGCGGGCGGTCCGTCGGCCCCTACAATCGCGTGCGAAACAACGGGGCATCACCGGGTAATCGAGTTTTTTATGGTCGCGCACGTAAATACGGTTGCATTTTCCGGTATTGAAGCGCGCCATGTGGATGTTCAGGTTCAGATTACCTCGGGTTTGCCGGCATTCACCATCGTCGGCCTGCCCGACAAGGCGGTGGCGGAATCGCGCGAGCGGGTGCGCGGCGCGCTCGGCGCCATTGGGCTGGCGCTGCCCGCCAAGCGCATCACCATCAATCTGGCGCCGGCGGATCTACCCAAGGAAGGCAGCCACTATGATTTGCCGATTGCGATCGGTTTACTCATCGAGATGGGCGTCTTGCCGGCCGACGAGATCGATCATTATGCGGCGCTGGGCGAGCTTGGACTTGACGGCGCGGTGGCCGCGGTCTCCGGGGTGCTGCCGGCGGCAATCGAATCGCTGGCGCGGGACCGGGGTTTGATCTGCCCCGCGGCCTGTGGCGGCGAGGCCGCCTGGGCCGGGGAGCTGGACATTCTCGCGCCCACAAGCCTGCTGGCGCTGATCAATCATTTCAAGGGCAGCCAGGTATTGAGCGCCCCTCAGGCCAAACTGGCCGACGAACCGGCAAAGGCGGTCGATCTTCGGGATATCAAGGGTCAGGAAACCGCCAAACGGGTGCTGGAGGTGGCCGCCGCCGGCGGGCATAATTTGTTGATGGTGGGGCCGCCCGGCTCCGGCAAGTCGATGTTGGCGGCGCGTCTGCCGGATCTGCTGCCGCCGCTTGAGCCGACCGAGGCGCTCGAAATCAGCATGGTCGCCAGCATCGCCGGCGAACTGGCCGACGGGCGCATCTCGCGGCGGCGGCCCTACCGCAGCCCCCATCATTCGGCATCGATGCCGGCCCTGATCGGTGGCGGCAATCGGGTGCGGCCGGGCGAGATATCACTGGCCCATAACGGTGTTTTGTTTCTCGACGAGTTGCCGGAATTCGCCCGCCAGGTGCTCGACAGCCTGCGTCAGCCGCTTGAGACCGGAGAGGTGCTTGTGGCCCGGGCCAGCGCCCATGTCACCTATCCCGCCCGTGTCCAGTTGGTGGCGGCGATGAATCCGTGCCGATGCGGCTATCTGGGCGACGCGGCGCTGGCGTGCAGCCGCGCGCCGCGTTGCGCTTCCGATTATCAGTCCCGCATATCCGGGCCGCTGTTCGATCGGTTCGACATCCATGTCGACGTTCCGGCGGTTAGCGCCGCCGATCTGGCACTGCCGCCGCCGACCGAGGATACGGCGACGGTGGCCGCGCGGGTGCACCGGGCCCGCGCGGTTCAGACCGAACGCTACGCGGCGCTTGATGTGCGTTCAAACGCCGAAATTGACGGCGAGCTGCTGGACGATGTGGCGAGCCCCGATTACAGTGGCCAGGCCTTGCTGACGCAGGCCGCCGAACAGATGCGCCTTACCGCGCGCGGCTATCACCGGGTGCTGCGGGTGGCGCGCACCCTGGCCGATCTCGCGGGCCGCGAAGTCATCGGCCGCAACCAGATCGCCGAGGCCTTGAGCTATCGGCGGGTTCTGTCGCAGCATTAGTGGTGCTTCCCGGTCCTGCTATTTTACGAATACTGGCGTTTGAGATCACGACATGACAGTAGGCGGTAATTTATCAAAAGCGTTCAAGATCTACGGAACGCCGCGGCAAATCGTAATCGCCTGCCTGGGATTTTCGAGCGCCGTTCCCCTGGTGCTGGTGTTGTCGGTCCTGTCGACCTGGCTTGCGCGCGAGGGTGTGGACAAGAGCACGATCGGTCTGTTTGCGGCCATGGGGACGCCCTATGTCCTGAAATTCCTGTGGTCGCCGCTGGTCGACCGCCTGCCGATTTTTGGCCTGACCCGCAAGATCGGCCGCCGCCGCGCCTGGCTTTTTCTGTCTCAGATTGCGGTCATGGTCGCGATTCTGGCCTTGGGCCGATCCGACCCCAGCGCCCAGGTCGGGTTGACCGCGGTCATGGCCTTCCTGGTGGCGCTGGCCTCGGCCACCCAGGACATTGTGGTCGATGCCTATCGGATCGAAATTCTCACCGAAGAGGAACAAGGCGCCGGGGCGGCGATGATCAATTTCGGCTACAGGATGGGCATGATCGTTTCGGGAAGCGGCGTTCTCATCCTGGCCGATCATTTGAGTTTCTCCGCGGTTTATCAGATCGCCCCGGTGCTGGTTCTGGTCGGAATGGCGGCTGCCGCTCTCTACGGAGAACCGTCTTTTCGCAGCAGCAGCGAAGCGGACGAAGAGGAAGCCGAAATCCGGGCAATCCTGACGCAACAGGGCAGCAAGGGCCGATGGGCCGAGATTGCCGCGCAGACCTATATGGCCGTGATCGCGCCGTTTCGGGAGTTCATGGCCCGCCGGGCCTGGCTCCTCATTCTGATCTTTGTCATGATTTACAAGCTCGGCGACGCGCTGGCGGCGGTCATGATCGCGCCGCTTCTGGTCGAGCTCGGATTTTCGAATACCGAAATCGGTCTGGCCAACAAGCTCGTCGGGATCATCGCGCTGATCGTCGGCGGATTTTTCGGCGGCGGGCTTCTCGCCTTGATCGGGATGTACCGCGCGCTCCTCATCAGCGGAATCCTGATGATGGTGACGAATCTTTTCTTCGCGGTGCTGGCCGTCTCCGGGCACAGCGTTCCGGTCCTGGCGGCGGCGATTGCGTTTGAAAATTTCGCCAGCGGCATCGGACTGACCGTGTTCGTCGCCTACCTTTCGAACCTTTGTAATCTGGCGTTCACCGCCACCCAATACGCTCTTCTTTCTTCCCTGACGGCGGTCGGGCGCACCTGGCTCTCGACCAGCGCGGGCTATATAGTCGAAGCCGTCGGGTGGGCGCCGTTCTTTATCGTCACCACCGTTGCCGCGCTGCCCGGCCTTGCGCTTCTGGTCTGGCTGTGGAGGGCGGGCTTTCAAGTGGATGCGGCGCCCCTGAAAATTGCCGGCCGCCACGGCAAGCGTCAGTCTGCCTAGACTTTCCGATCTGTCACAAAACTGTCACCGGGAGATGGCAAACTGCGTCGCGCCGGCGGACCGCGGCGGGAGGATCGCGGCCTCGACAGTTCGTAACATTCATGGCACACAGCGATCGGTTCAGCAGTATCCCGGCGGGGCGAGGAGAGCATGACTCAGACGAGGAAAACGGTTCTGGATAAAGATCTCAAAAAGATCGACAGGCTTGAAAAGGCCTCCCGACAAGCAGGGGTTGAAGCCGGCAAGCTCGGCCTCGGCATCTTGTTTCTGATTGGCATATTTGTCTTTGCCGCCATGAGTGAAAATGTCGGCGCGGGCAATCTGTTCATAATAGTGGCCGCGGTAATCGGCGGATATATGGCGCTCAATATCGGCGCCAACGATGTCGCCAATACCATGGGTCCGGCCGTCGGTTCGCGGGCGCTGACCATGGTTGGGGCGCTGATCATCGCCGCGATTGGCAACGCCGCCGGTGCGATACTCGCGGGCGGTGACGTGGTGTCCACGGTTTCCAAGGGAATCATCGACGTTGCGGCGGTCGGCGGCGACGCGGACACGTTCATCTGGGCCATGATGGGCGCGCTTTTGGCGGCCGCGGTGTGGGTCAATGTGGCCACCGTGATCGGCGCACCGGTTTCAACGACGCACTCGATTGTCGGCGGCGTCATGGGCGCGGGCGTCGCGGCGGCGAGCTTTTCAGCGGTCAACTGGGTGGTTATGGGAAAGATTGCCGCATCCTGGGTGATCTCGCCGGTTCTTGGCGGTATCATCGCGGCGACCATTCTGCTTCTGATTAAATTCCTGATTCTGTTTCGTGACGACAAGATCGAGGCCGCGCGCCGGTGGGTGCCGGTTTTTGTCGCCGTCATGGCGTCGGCGTTTGGCGTCTATCTGACGATGAAGGGCTTTAAGAAGATATGGAAGCCCGACGCCGCGACCATAATCGGAATCGGGGTCGGCGCGTTCGTGGCGACGTTGATTGTGGTCAGGAAGGCGGTTGCGAAGGCTTCGGCGCGGCTTGAGAATTCGCGCAAATCGGTTGCCGAGCTGTTCGTCATTCCGCTTATTTGTGCCACGGGACTGCTGGCGTTCGCCCATGGCGCTAATGATGTCGCCAACGCCATCGGTCCGGTTGCCGGGATTGTCAATGCGGTGTCTACCGGTGGTGCTCTTGGCAAGGTAGCCATTCCGGGCTGGGTGTTACTGATCGGCGGTCTCGGTATCTCGATAGGCCTGATGCTGTACGGGCCCAAACTCATTCGCAAGGTCGGAGCCAAGATTACCAAGCTCAACGTCGCGCGCGCTTATGCGGTCGCTTTGTCGGCGGCGATTACGGTCATTATCGCTTCCGCGCTCGGTCTGCCGGTCAGCTCGACCCATATTGCCGTGGGCGGTATTTTCGGCGTTGGATTTTTGCGCGAAGCGCTCGCTTCCAGTCGGCGGGGCGGCCAGGTCGTCGCGGCGGCGGCATTCGCGAATCCCGGCCCGGGCGATGGGCCGGCAATCGGGTACGCGGGTCGCAAGGCGCTCAAGAAAAATCGCAAACGCAAGCTGGTGCGTCGCCGCCATGTGTTTTCGATCATCGCGGCCTGGCTTGTCACGGTTCCCGCCGCCGCGGTCATGGGGGCAATGTTCTTTTTCATGCTGCGTGGAATGTTGTACCACTAGTGGTGCAAATCAGACATAGGGCGCCCATGAACGATGCCGCAACTGTAAGCAAACAATCGGTCGTGACCGCCGGTAAAAAGTCCGGGCGTAAAGCCCGGACCAAAGCCGACGTCACGCCGATGATGGCGCAATATCTGAAAATCCGCGCCGACCAGGGAGATTGCCTGCTTTTCTACCGGATGGGCGATTTCTACGAACTGTTTTTCGACGATGCGGTCAAGGCGGCCCAGGCGCTCGACATCGCGCTGACCAAGCGGGGCAAGCATCTGGGCGAGGATGTACCGATGTGCGGCGTGCCGGTGCATGCCGCTCAAACATATCTGTCGCGCCTGATCAAAAAGGGCTTCCTGGTCGCGGTGTGCGAGCAGACCGAGGATCCCGCCGAAGCCAGGAAGAGGGGCTCCAAGTCCGTTGTGCGCCGCGAGGTCGTGCGCGTGGTCACCCCCGGCACCATCACCGAGGATGAACTGCTCGATGCGCGGCGCAACAATTACCTCGCCGCGCTGGCCCGCGCCGGCGGCGAGATGGCGCTTGCCTGGCTCGATATTTCCACCGGTGAATTCGGCGTCGGCCCGACGACGATGCGCGAGCTCGACGCCGATCTGGTGCGTCTTACGCCGGGGGAGCTTCTGGTCCCGGAATCGATCTTGACCGAGCCCGAGCTGTTCGAGACTTTCAACGACTGGAAGGACCGGCTGTCACCCCAGCCAGCTTCGAGGACCGACAGTCTCGGCGCCGAGCGGCGTCTGAAGGAAGTGTTCGCGGTTGCCTCGCTGGAAGGGTTTGGCTCGTTCGGGCGCGCCGAGCTGGCGGCCTGCGGGGCGCTGATCGATTATGTCGAGGAAACCCAAAAGGGGCGTCTGCCCAGACTCCGGCCACCCGGCCGGATCGAGCCGGCGTCCCTGGTCGCGATCGATGCGGCCACGCGGCGCAATCTCGAATTTGAAAAAACCATGTCCGGCGAACGCCGGGGCAGCCTGCTGGCGACCATCGACCGCACGATTACCGGGGCCGGTTCGCGGCTGATGGCGTCCCGTCTCAACGCCCCGCTGACCGGGGTCGCCGCGATCAAGGCCCGGCTCGGCGAAGTGGGCTTTTTCGCCGGGGACGACAGCCTGAGAGGCAAGGTTCGGGAGGTGCTGCGCCATGCTCCCGATCTGGAACGGGCCTTGTCGCGGCTATCGTTCGAGCGCGCGGGCCCGCGTGATCTGGCGGCAATCCGCGACGGATTGTCCCGGGCGTCGGAACTGCGAGACCTGTTGCCGACCCGGCCCAACGGAGACGGAACCGGGCCGCCGGGGCCGCCCGAAGGGGTGGTTGGCGCGGCGGCGGATCTTGCCGGGCACGGCGCGCTGATCGATGAATTGCGACGGGCGTTGGCGGCGGAGCTGCCGATGGCGGCGCGTGACGGCGGCTTTATTGCCAGGGGCTACCATGCGCCGCTTGATGAACTTCGGACCCTGCGCGACGAAAGCCGCCGGCTGATCGCGGCGCTGCAGGGCCGATATCGCGATGAAACCGCCATCGCCACCCTCAAGGTCAAGCATAATAACGTGCTCGGCTTTTTCGTCGAGGTTTCCGCCAAACACGGCGACAAGATGCTGGCGCCGCCGTTTTCCGGGAAATTCATTCATCGCCAGACCATGGCCGGCGCGGTTCGCTTCACCAGTGGCGAATTGTCCGACCTCGATCTCAAGATCAGCCGTGCCGGCGACCAGGCGCTGGCGCTTGAGCTTGGCTTGTTTGAGGGCTTGTCCAGGGCGATCGCCGAGAAAAGCGAGCAGATCGCCCTTGCGGCGGCGGCGCTGGCGAAACTCGATGTGGCGGCGGCATTGGCCGAGTTGGCCCGGGAACGGGATTATGTGCGTCCGACGGTCGACGACAGCCTGAATTTCGATATCCGGGGCGGCCGCCATCCGGTGGTCGAGGCCGCGCTCGAATCGGCACAGGATGGCCGATTCGTGCCCAACGACTGTAATCTGGGCGCGGAGCGCAAATTGTGGCTGGTCACCGGCCCCAACATGGCGGGTAAAAGTACGTTCCTGCGCCAGAACGCTGTCATCGCTGTCATGGCGCAAATGGGGTCGTACGTGCCGGCCGAGCATGCCCATATCGGCGTGATCGACCGATTGTTCAGCCGCGTCGGGGCGGCCGACGACCTGGCGCGCGGGCGCTCGACCTTTCTGGTCGAAATGATCGAGACGGCCGCGATTCTCAATCAGGCCGGGGAGCGATCCCTGGTGATTCTGGATGAGATCGGCCGCGGCACCGCCACCTATGACGGCTTGTCGATTGCATGGGCGTCGATTGAGCAACTCCACGCGGTCAACCAGTGCCGAACCCTGTTCGCGACCCACTATCACGAGCTTAACGCGCTTGCCGGAAAGCTCGACGGTCTTGTTACCTACACCATGCGGGTCAAGGAATGGCAAGGCGACGTGATATTCCTGCATGAAGTGGCGCCCGGCACGGCCGACCGGTCATATGGCATCCAGGTGGCCAGGCTCGCCGGTCTGCCCGCCGCCGTGATCGAGCGCGCCCATCAGGTCCTGTCCAGTCTGGAGCAGGACGAAACCGGCAGTTCCCTGACCCGTCTGGCCGACGATTTGCCGTTATTTGCCGTTTCGACCCCGGCGTCAGTCGAATATATGGCCGCGCCATCCGCCGTGGAGGAGGCGCTCGAACAGGTGGTCGCGGACGAACTGACGCCGCGCGCCGCGCTCGATCTCGTCTACCGCTTGAAAAGCCTGATCCCGGACAAGAATCAGGGCTAAAAAGCCCCTTGAGCGCATCGCCATTGCCGATGAGCGCCGCTCGGCTTACGGTAACAGGGTCGCCTGGTTGGCGCTTCGGCGCTGGCCGTCCGCCTTTGCTACTGTATACCGGGCTCCGCAATGAACGAGATCCACAATCGCCGCGCCATTATCGACCGTGTGAGCCTGGCCGCGCGGCTTGCCGGGCTTGCCGAAAATCATCGTTCCGACCAACTGAACGCCGCGGTTCTCGACGTTCTTAAAGAGGCGCTGCGGGACGGATCCGACAATATCCGGCAACAATTTGAAGGGGGCGTCGGGGGCATGGAGGCCGCGCAATCGCGCAGTTTCCTGATCGATCAGATCATTCGGGTTCTGTTTGATTTTACGGTGAGCCATGTCTACCCGGTCACCAACCCGACCTCGTCGGAGCGGCTCGGCATCGTCGCCGTTGGCGGGTACGGGCGCGGACAACTGGCGCCATTTTCCGACATCGATCTGATGTTTCTGCTGCCCTACAAGCAAACGCCCTGGGGCGAACAGGTTGTCGAATATCTGCTTTATAAACTTTGGGACATGGGTCTCAATGTCGGCCACTCGGTTCGCTCGGTCGACATGTGCGTCGGGCTTGCCAGGGAGGATTGGACGATCCGCACCTCATTGCTGGAGGCGCGTTATATCTGGGGCGACGATGCTCTTTTCCGCGAGATCCGGGAGCGCTTCGACCACGAGGTCGTTGCCGGCAGCGGACCCGCTTTTGTCGAGGCCAAACTCGCCGAACGCGATGCCCGGCATGTCCGCATGGGCGATTCACGCTATGTGGTCGAACCCAACCTCAAGGAAGGAAAGGGCGGGCTTCGCGATCTTCACACGCTGTTCTGGATCGCCAAATACCTCTATCGGGCCAGAGCCGCGCCGGAGCTTGTCAAGAAGGGCGTGCTGAGCGTGGGCGAAGCCAGGAAATTCGCCAAGGCCGAACAGTTTCTGTGGACGGTTCGGTTTCGCCTGCATTATCTGGCCGGCCGGGCCGAGGAGCGCCTGACCTTCGACGTTCAGGGCGAGCTGGCGAAAAGTCTGGGCTACACCAATCACGCCGGGTCCTCGGGCGTTGAACGGTTCATGAAACATTATTTCCTGACCGCCAAGGATGTGGGGGACCTGACCCGCATCTTCTGTGCCCATCTTGAGGCCGAACACCGACGTAAAAACCCACTGCGCGTCCTGAGGCCGGGACTGCGCCAGCGTATGGTGGACGGCTTTCTGGTCGACGGTGAACGGTTGACTGTCCCCAGACCGGATTTGTTCCAGCACAAACCGGTCGAAATGATCCGCCTGTTTTTGGTGACCCAGAATCGAAATCTCGATATTCACCCGGCGGCGCTGCGTCTGATCACCCGAAATCTCAGAAAAATTGACGACACAGTGCGCCATGACCCCGAGGCCAATCGCCTGTTTCTCGAAATTCTGACATCGCGGAAGGACCCCGAGCTGACGCTGCGGCGTATGAACGAGGCCGGTGTATTCGGCGCCTTCATCCAGGACTTCGGGCGCGTGGTCGCGCAAATGCAGCACGACATGTATCACGTCTATACGGTTGACGAGCATACCATCCGGGCGATCGGCATTCTGTCGCGAATCGAACAGGGAGAGCTCGGCGCGGATCACCCGTTGTCGAACGAAATCATCCACAAGGTGTTGTCGCGGCGGGTTCTTTATGTTGCGGTGCTGCTGCATGACATTGCCAAGGGCCGGGGACGCGATCACTCCGCGGTCGGCGCTGAAATCGCCGCCAGTTTGTGCCCCCGTCTGGGGCTGACGGATGCCGAGACCGAGACCGTGTCATGGCTGGTGCGCCATCATTTGCTCATGAGCAATGTGGCGTTCAAACGCGATATCGCCGATCCCAAGACCGTGGCTGATTTCGCGTCGCGGGTTAAAAGCCCGGAACGGTTGCGGTTGCTTTTGATTTTGACCGTCGCCGACATTCGGGCGGTCGGCCCCACGGTGTGGAACGGCTGGAAGGGCCAACTGCTACGTGATCTTTATTACCGGGCCGAGGAGGTGCTGCTGGGCGGATTGGCTTCGGGCGGCGGCGCGGAACGGATCGAGGCGGCCAAAATGGCCCTGCGCTCCCGTCTGTCCGACTGGAGCGCTGAAGCGGCCGAGGCGTACGAGGCCCGACATTTCGATTCCTATTGGCTATCGGCGCCGGCCGCGGTGCAGGAGCGGGACGCGCGGCTTGCCAAAGCCGCCGACTCCGGCCACGAATTGCTGGCGATCGAGACCCGGGTCGACAGCTTTCGCTCGGTCACCGATCTGACGATCTACACCGGCGATCATTCGGGACTGTTCGCCAGTGTCGCCGGGGCCATTGCGATGGGCGGGGCCAGCATTGTCGACGCCAGGATCATTTCGACCAAGGACGGCATGGCCCTTGACAGCTTTTCGATTCAGAACCGGGAACGGGGGGCCTTCGACCAATCCGACGGGCTGGAGGCGCTTAAAGTAACAATTGAGCGGGTGATCGCCCGGGAACTTGATCCAGAGCGTTTCCTCGCTCGTCGACCCAGGATACCGGCCCGAACCCGGGTGTTTAAGGTGGCGCCGCGGGTTCTGATCGATAACAAGGCCAGTGACGGCTATACCGTGATCGAGGTCAATGGACGGGACCGTCCCGGCCTTTTGTTCGATCTCACGCGTGCCTTGTTCAAGAGCAGCGTGACCATTTCAAGTGCCCATATTGCGACCTTCGGCGAGCAGGCGGTCGACGTGTTTTATGTGCGGGACCTGTTCGGCCACAAGATTACCCATCCCGCCAAACTCGGTTCGATCGAGGTCGGACTGATAACGGCGCTCGAACACTCCGCGGGGGAGAACGACGACCGGGAAACGGAACCGATTAACGGGAAAACCGGGCGACCGCCGGTACAGGCGCAATAACCGCTTGTTCGCCAAATGATTCCATAAAAGCTGAAAGTGCTCTATCACTCAGGCATGGCCTTGTTGCGTTCGATAACCACCGTCGGTGGATTTACAATGATCAGCCGCGTGCTTGGTTTGGCGCGCGATATCCTCATGGCCGCGATTCTGGGCGCCGGGTGGATCGCTGATTGCTTTTTCATCGCCTTTAAACTGCCTAATTTTTTCCGCCGTTTGTTTGCCGAGGGCGCGTTCAGCGCCGCGTTCGTGCCGCTGTTTTCGGGGCGTCTGCCGGCATCCGGCGACAGTGACCCTCAGGCCCTGGCGGGGGCCAGGATTTTCGCCGAGCAGACGCTGGCGGTGCTGCTGCTTACACTGATTGTGGTCGTTGGGGCGGTGCAGCTCGCGATGCCGTGGGTGATGCATCTGCTGGCGCCGGGATTCGTCGGCGACCAGGAGAAATTCGATCTGGCGGTGGTTCTGACCCGGCTCACCTTCCCCTATCTCCTGTTCATCAGCCTGGTCTCGCTGATGGGGGGCGTGCTCAACGCCATGGGACGCTTCGCCGCCGCCGCCTCGACCCCGATTTTGCTCAATCTGTCGCTGATCGGAGTCATGATTTTTCTGGCCGGATATACCGACACCCCGGCTCACGCGTTGGCCTGGGGGGTTGCCGGCGCCGGCATGATCCAGTTTCTGTGGCTCGCGGTCGCCTGCGGGCGTGCCGGCATGGGCCTGCGACTGCCGCGACCCCGTTTGACCGCTCAGGTCCGTGAGCTGCTGGCGCTGATGGCGCCGGGTGTGATTGGCGCGGGCGCGGTTCAGATCAATCTGGTGGTCGATATCGTGCTGGCGTCGTTCCTGCCGAGCGGGTCGCTTTCCTTTCTGTTCTATGCCGACCGGCTCAACCAGTTGCCGATCGGGGTGATCGGGGTTGCGGTGGGCACGGCGTTGCTGCCGCTGCTGTCGCGCCATGTGGCCAATGGCGAACACGACGCGGCGGTGAAAGATCAGAACAGGGCCATCGAATTCGCGCTGGCGCTAACGGTCCCGGCGGCGGCGGCGTTGATCGTGGCGCCGGTGCCGTTGATCAGCGTTCTGTTCGAGCGCGGCGCTTTCGATGCGGTTGACACTCGCCAGACAGCCCTGGCGTTAATGGCTTATGCTGCCGGTTTGCCGGCCTATGTTCTGATCAAGGTGCTGGGGCCGGGTTATTTCGCCCGCAAGGACATGCGCACGCCGGTGCGTTTCGCCCTGATCGCGGTGGCGGCCAACCTGGCGCTCAACATCGCGTTGATGATTCCCTTCAAGCATGTCGGGCTGGCGATGGCGACCGCGCTTTCGGCATGGCTCAATGTCGCGCTTTTGGGGACCACGCTGCTGCGCCGGGGCCATCTCAAGCCAGACCGGCGGTTGCGGGCCCGGGTTCCGAGAACAGTTTTGGCGGCGATCATCATGGCGGCGGCGCTATGGTTGCTGGCCACATATCTTGGATCGGCGTTTCACGGCGCTATCGGCGTCAGGATTGGCGCGCTGATGATCCTGGTGCCGGGCGGCATCGCCATTTTTGTCCTGGCGGCACAATTTGTCGGTGCGCTCGATCTTCGCGAGGCCCGGCGAATTCTGCGTGCCGACTCGGTCGATGACGGTTGACCAAATTTGCCGTGCGGGCGATAACTCCGCCGCTTCGGCCGCGACGGCCGGCGCAAACCCGATTGTAAGCATCCAGGAGAAAAGCGCCATGAAAGCGCCCGCAAAACGGATTTTTTCCGGCATCCAGCCGACCGGGAATCTGCATCTCGGCAATTATCTTGGCGCGATCCGTAACTGGGTGGGACTGCAGCACAACTATGAGTGTATTTTCTGCATGGTCGACCTTCACGCGATCACGGTGCGTCAGGACCCGGCGGAACTCAGGGCCAGCACCCGCGAGGTCGCGGCCGGCCTGCTGGCGGCCGGCATCGATCCCGAAAACGCCATCCTGTTCAACCAGAGCATGGTGCCGCAGCATGCCGAGCTGGCCTGGGTTTTCAACTGCGTGGCGCGGCTGGGCTGGCTCAATCGAATGACCCAGTTCAAGGAGAAGGCAGGTAAGCACAGCGAGCGCGCCAGCGTCGGGCTTTTCGTCTATCCCACTCTGATGGCGGCCGACATCCTGCTCTATAAGGCCGGCCATGTGCCGGTTGGCGAGGACCAGAAGCAGCACCTGGAGCTGGCGCGCGACATTGCGCAGAAATTCAACAATGATTTCGGGACCGATTTGTTCCCGATCCCCGAGCCGCTGATTTTCGGCGAGGCGAAGCGGGTGATGTCCCTGCGTGACGGGGCGTCGAAGATGAGCAAGTCGGATCCGTCCGATATGTCGCGGATCAATCTTACCGACGATAGCGATGCCATCGCCAGGAAGATTCGCAAGGCCCGTACCGACGCCGAATCGTTGCCGGGCGAGGTCGACGGCCTGGCGAATCGACCCGAGGCCTCGAATCTGGTCGGCATTTACGCAGCACTTGCTGATCTGACGAAGGCCCAGGTGTGCGAACGATTTGCGGGAGCGTCTTTTTCCGAATTCAAAAAGGACCTCACCGAACTCGCGCTGTCGGAATTAACGCCGATTACCGGCGCGATGCAGCGGCTTGAGGGCGATCCCGGCTATGTGGATTCGATATTGCGAAAGGGCGCCGAACGGGCACGGGAAATCGCGGCGCCGATTCTGCGCGAAATCTATGAGGCCATCGGCTTTCTCCGGCCTTGATTTTGCCATTTCCGGGACAAGGGCGTATGATCGGAAGGGTGTTCATCCGCCATTCAGGCTGGTACGGCCAAGGTACTAGGCTTACAGCGGATGTGATTGGCACCAAGGGGCAAAAAAGAAAGGTCGCGGACGCTGGCGGCGGTGTTCGCGCCAGGAGATTTAACGATGTCTGCACTGTACAAGACCCTCGGCATGTTGGTTATTGCCCTGGTTGTCGCGAGTTGCGCCAACAAGATGACGTCCGAGGTTACGCGGTTTCATAAACTGGCGGCTCCGGCGGGCGAAACCGTGCGAATCATGCCCAAGGATTCAGCAAAGCAGGGAAGCCTGGAATTCCGGGAATATGCTCAGTTGATTGGTGATCGGCTTGGCGCGTTCGGTTACAGGCCGGCGGCGCCCGGCGCGACGCCCGATCTGCTGGTTCGGGTCGACTACAAGGTCGGCGAGGGCCAGGTCGTGACCCGCGGTTATCCCTATGGTTATGGATATGCCGGTCATTTCGGCCACCATGGCCATCATGGTCACCACGGTTTTCACGGCTTTTACGGCTATCCCTATTATGGGGGCTATGGCGCCCGCTCGATTACCGTTTACCCCCGCAAGCTTGAGATGGACATTGTTCGCCAAGACACGTCGGAAACGATTTTTGAGGGCGTGGTCGACAGCGTGGGTCGTAACAAACATCTCAATCAGGTGATGCATTATCTGGTTCAGGCCATGTTCGACGGCTTTCCGGGCCAGCACGGCGTGACCCATCGGGTGACTATCAAGCTTCCCGACGAGCAAGCCTCCAGCTACTGAACGCAGGGACGTCGGCGCGCATTCAGGCTCCCCAGGGTGGCGGCCGGGGGCGCGGTGGTGCGTCGCGGCTCTTGCGGTCCGGGGTCCGGTGATGGCAGGATATGGCCATGACCGATCAAGTTCAGAAATCGCCGCGAGATCAAGCCGGACGGAATGGACGCAAATTCCTGGTGATTGTCGACGAATCGCCCGAATGCGGCTTGGCCTTGCGCTTTGCCAGCCGGCGCGCGGCCCGAACCGGGGGCCGGGTGACCTTGCTCTATGTTCTGCCGCCAACCGATTTCCAGCACTGGATGGCGGTTGGCGAGTTGATGCGCGAGGAGGCGCTCCTGGAAGCCGACGAGCTGTTGGGCCGGTTGGTGGGCGAGGTCACCGAGGTGCTGGGCTTCGAGCCTGAAATGGTAATCAAGGAAGGCCCGACCAAGGATCGGATCCTGTCACTGATCGCGTCCGATCCCGATATCGGCGTTCTGGTCCTGGGCGCCGGCGCCAGTCCCGAGGGGCCCGGGCCGCTGGTGAACTCCTTCGCCGGACAACTCGCGGGCACATTGCCGATTCCGGTCACGGTCGTGCCCGGGAATCTGACGATTGAGCGGATTGATGAACTAACCTGACAATCAGAGCCGGCGCGGACTTGATATTGATAATCAGTTGCGCCATGTAGTGTTGCGTAAGATGATTCACCACGGAGCGCCTTGATGTTTATCTCGACCGAACCAACGCCAAATCCGGTGACGCTCAAGTTCCTGCCGGGATGCGAGGTTGGGGGCCGGCATACGGCGGATTTCCCGTCCAGGGAGGGGACGGAGCGATCGCCGCTGGCCAAACGGCTGTTCGAGATCGAAGGTGTGTCCGGGGTTTTTCTGGGCGGTGACTTTATCACCGTCACCAATGCCGGCGAAGACTGGCAAACCCTCAAGCCGCTCATTCTCGGGGCGATCATGGAGCATTTCACCGCCGGTCTGCCCGTGATCGAAGACTTTGGCGAACCGGATACCGCGGAGGCCGGCGACGACGATTCCGAAGACCAGGAGGTCGTCCGGCAGATCAAGGAGCTTCTGGAAACCAGGGTGCGGCCCGCGGTGTCGCAGGATGGTGGAGATATCGTGTTCGAGCGATTCGATTCAGGCGTCGTCTATTTGCAAATGCAGGGCGCTTGCTCGGGTTGTCCGAGTTCGATTGCGACACTCAAATACGGGATCGAAAATTTGCTTCGTCACTATATTCCCGAAGTCGTCGAAGTCCGCCCGGTCTGACCAACGGCCCGGCCGGGCCCTGGTTTACCCCACGAAAAACGCCGCGCCCAACCATCGCCAACGGCCGTCATGTCCCGGCATGGTGCAATTGATTCGGCTGCGGCCCTTGGGAAACGGCTCGTCGAACCGAACCTCGAACCGGTATTTACCCAGACGTTCAATCCGGGCCGGTTCGCTCATATGGGATGGAAAGCAGGCTAACGCGCCGAGACCGGAAATGGGCTCGGACAGGCTAAAGCCGAAAGCGGGAGGATTGGTCCCCAGTAACGGATCGGTCGGCGCGACGTCCGTGACGGGGATCGGCAGGGCATTGACGATCAGCCGGAAACGACCGATCTCGCCATATTTTTCGTTGAGCGCAAATCGTGGCAAGGCCAATATGTCAGAGCCCGCATGGGCCACGCCCGAGAACTGGGCCACCGCGCCATCGAATTTCCGGGCCTCGACCAGGGTCCGAAGCTGGGTGCTATATTCGCCGAACGGATAGGCGAACAAGGTTGCGGGCGCGCCCAGTTCCCGCTCTATCCGCCGGCCGGCAACGGCTATTTCCTTGGCATTCCCGCTCTCGTCCGTCGTAAGCATATGATTGTGGCTGGCGGTATGATTGCCGATTGTGGCGCCATGCGCCGCCATTTCGCGAAGCTGATCCCAGGTCATGTAGCCGCGTTGACCGGCGTCGACCGGGCCGGTGGAGATGAACAGGGTGAAAGGAAGGCCGGCAGCCCGCAGGCGTGGAAACGCAGTCTCGTAGACCGATCGATAAGCGTCGTCGATGGTTATGGCAATGGTGCGGTCCGGAAGCGGCGCCCCCGCTTTCAAGGCCGCCACAATCCGGGGCAGGCCAACCACGTTGTAGGCCCCTGAGGTCAGCTCGGCGATGTGGGCCTCAAATTGCTCGATCCGAATGTTGGTTTGCGGATACCGGTCTTCGCCGAACCGGTGATAAATCAGAACCACCGCGGACCCCGCCGCCGCTGCCGGCGCCATGGCGGCCTGCATCAGAAGCATCGCTAACAACAGGCCCGCGCCACCTGTTAGCCGGGCGAAAACCCAGTACCATTGTCGAAACATAAAATGTGCCAAAGACGTGTTGCCGGTTGAGTTGATTATGTTGCGCGGCTGCCAAAAAAACAATTGCTAACGCAACCGCAACTATCGGAAAGACCGGCAAAATTGTTGTCGCGTTGTACTTGCAAAAACCTGCGATCGGCCCAATGATTGGACAGGCGCCGACCAGCCATCCGAGAGGAGCGAAACCATGCTTAGCGACAAGGACTTCGACCTATTGTTCCGCAGCGCGCGCTCTCACAGCAAATGGCTGGACAAGCCGGTCTCCGTGGTGACCCTTCAGGCGCTTTACGATCTGGTTCGCTGGGGACCGACCAGCGCCAACTGCTTTCCCGCGCGATTCGTTTTCGCATCCTCCGCCGAGGCCAAGGAGCGATTGGCGCAATGCGTAATGGCCGGCAATGTCGAAAAGGTGAAGACCGCGCCGGTGGTCGCGATCATCGGCTATGACACCCGGTTCTTCGATCGACTTCCAAAACTGTTTCCCCATAATCCGCAAGCTCGGGAATGGTTCGCGAATGACGCGGCGCTGGCCGAATCGACGGCGTTTCGAAACAGCAGCCTGCAGGGAGGTTATCTGGTCCTGGCGGCCCGCGCCCTTGGGCTCGATTGCGGCCCGATGTCGGGGTTTGACAATGCGGCCGTCGACAGGGAATTCTTCCCGGAAGGCAAGATCAAATCCAATTTCATTTGCGCCCTTGGCCATGGCGACCCGGCGGCACTGTTCCCGCGTAGCCCCCGGCCCGATTTTGACGAGGTATGCAGTTTCGTTTAGCGGTATATACTTGCCCGAAAAGAAGTGACCCCATCTCGAAATCGATTTCCGAAACTTGCGCGGACAAAATGACGTGAAAATTCTGGCTTTGGATACGGCGCTTGGCGCCTGTTCCGCGGCGGTCCAGATCGACCGGCGCGTGATCGCGTTTGACCATCAAATCCAGCAACGCGGACACGCCGAAACCCTGGCGCCCATGGTGCAGCGGGTGATGAGGGAAGCCGGGCTGCGCATCCCTGATCTGGACCGAATCGCCGTTACCGTGGGGCCGGGCACCTTTACCGGTCTGCGGGTCGGCCTCGCCGCGGCCAGGGGGTTTTCCGTGGCCTCGGATGTCGGCCTTGTCGGCGTGACCACGCTGGACGCGTTGGCCGCCGGCGCCGCGGAGCGGCTGGCGGCTGATGACACCTGGCGATCCATCGTCGCCGTCATCGACGCGCGCCGGGGCGAAGTCTATCGCCGGACGTTCCGGCGGGTTGCCAATCCGCCCGGTTTCGAGGCCACGGGAGCGGCCGAAGTTGTCGCCCTCGATCAGATTGCCAGCCAATTGCCGGAAGGGCCGGGCCTGTTCGTCGGTACCGGCGCCCGGTCTGCCTTTGATCAGCTTGGCGACCGGCAGGCTGACTTTTCCTGTCCCGACGTGCCGGACCAGCCTGACGCCCGGAATGTCGCCATGCTCGGTTGTTTAGGCGAGCCTCCGGTCCCGGGACAGGCGCCGGCGCCGCTCTATTTGCGCAAACCCGACGCCAAATTGCCGGCAGCCAGACAAGCCGCCACTTCGCCATGATCCAGGCAAACCAGATTGAAATCGGCCGCCACGGACCGGAGGCGGCGGGTCGCCTCGCTGCGCTTTATGCGGCCAGTGTGGGCGATATGGCGGGTCCGCCGTGGCGGGTGGACACCATCGAAATACTGCTCGCCGATTCAAATACCACCGCGCTGGTCGCAACGGTCCCGGAAAAGACGGGACCAGACAGCTGGTCGGGCTTCGCGATCGGCCGATCGACCGGCGAGGAGGGCGAGCTGTTGATGCTCGGCGTGTTGCCTGAAGCCCGGCGACGGGGAGTGGGTCGACATCTCGTTGCAGGGGTGGCCCGTTGGCTGCGGAGCGCGGGCGCGGGCTTGATGTTTCTCGAAGTCGCCGAGGACAATGAGGCGGCAATAACGCTTTATCAGGCGATGGGTTTCGCGCCCGTCGGCCGGCGAGAGCGCTACTATCGCCGATCCCCGACTTCGACCATCGCGGCCTTGGTCATGCGGGCGGAACTGCCGCTTATACCAAATCCCGATGAGGACGACTCACTGAGATTTGGGAGATTTGGTGGACGCTGACCCTATTGATTGGAGACAATCAATAGGGTCAAGGACTAGCGACCAAGGGGGAGCGCAGCCCGCGTGGCGCTTGAACGCGGATAAAAGGCTCATGCTTAATGAGCCTTGGGATTAACTTCTGAGGTCGCCGCCGCGCTTTTGCACCAGCACGATATGAACGCCCTGGAGCTGTTCGTTGTGCTCGGGCGAGATATCGAGAACCTCATGACCGTGGTCGCGCGCGGCGCGGGGCACATTTTCGAGCGGTTCGCCGGCATTGAGCCGTACGGCGACCGTCTTGCCGGGCTCCATGCTTTCAAGGAACAAGGTGGTTTTGACAAAAGTCATCGGACAGACATAATCGGTAATATCTAGAAAGTAATCCGGTTCGGACATGGCTGCCATATCTGCCTGTTATTGGCCTTAAATTGGCGTTGCGGTTAGGGTGACGACGCCATATATATCTAAATCCGTGCTATTTCTTTAAGAGTTAATCTCAATGAACGATAAAAAAATTGACGATAGAGAGTTACTCTCTCTTACGACCGATATTGTAGCGTCCCACGTATCAAACAATACTGTCGCGGTTGACGAGCTTGGTCCCTTGATCCAGCAGGTTTGGGAGGCTTTGGCGAATACAAACCGACAGGATGCCGAGCCCAAACCTCAAAAGCCGCGTCCGGCGGTTCCGATCAGACGATCGATTACGCCCGATTATCTCATTTGTCTAGAGGACGGCAAAAAGCTTAAAATGCTAAAACGGCACTTGAAGTCGAGCTATGGCCTTAACCCCGATGAATATCGGGAACGATGGGGACTGCCGGCCAACTATCCGATGGTGGCGCCCAATTATGCCGAACGCCGCCGGACCCTGGCCAAGCAGATCGGCCTGGGCAAATCGCGCCGCGCCTGACAGGGCGTGAGGATGAGCGGACAGGTCGCGAGCACGCGGCTTTGAGGTAGGTTTTGAATGAGGCGAAGAAGACACTGATGTCTGAAGGCATTGAGGCTTTATGCGTCAAAAAAGGCATGCGAATGACCGAGCAACGTCGCATCGTCGCGCGTGTCCTCTCCAAATCCCATGACCACCCCGATGTCGAGGAGGTTTACCGGCGGGCGATCGAAATCGACCCCCACATCTCCATCGCGACCGTCTATCGCACGGTCCGTTTGTTCGAGGAGGCCGGAATCCTTGAACGTCATGATTTCCGTGACGGGCGATCCCGTTACGAAGAGGTGCGGGAAAATCATCACGATCATCTTATCGACGTCCAGAGCGGTAAAGTGATCGAGTTCAAGAGCGATGAAATCGAAAAGTTGCAACATGCAGTGGCCGAGAAACTGGGTTACCGGCTGGTCGATCATCGTTTGGAGCTTTACGGCGTCCCGCTCGAGGACGAGACTGACGCCGATTGACCGCGCCTTGACTCGGGCGGTGCGAATGATAGTGTCTCGTCGCATTTCCATGGCGGGACATTAGATGGCTGTTAAATTTCGGGATCCGGCCGCAACCGGGGAACAGGTCTCCAAGCCTTTGTCGGACAAGAAACTTTTTATCAAGACCTATGGCTGCCAGATGAACGTCTACGACTCGGCTCGCATGACCGAGATTTTGGCGTCCATGGGCTATGGGCCGTGCGACGATCCGGCGGATGCGGATCTTGTAATCCTCAATACCTGCCATATCCGCGAAAAAGCGTCGGAAAAGGTTTATTCCGAAATCGGACGCCTGCGCCAGTTAAAGGATGAACGCGCCCGGTGCGGACGCCAAATGCTGATCGCCGTGTCGGGCTGTGTGGCGCAGGCCGAAGGAAAGGAAATCACCCGCCGGGCGCCGGCGGTTGATATGGTGTTCGGCCCCCAGACCTACCACCGGCTTCCGGAAATGATTGGACGGGTGACCGCACGCGACAACGGCGCGGCGCGTCAACCGGTTGTCGAGACCGATTTCCTGACCGATGATAAATTCGATTTCCTGGCTGAGGAACTGGCGCCGCAGGGCGTATCCGCCTTTGTGACGATTCAGGAAGGCTGCGACAAATTCTGCACCTACTGTGTCGTGCCCTACACCCGTGGCGCCGAATTGTCCCGGCCGGTTTCGGAAGTGGTGACCGAGGCGCGGCGGCTTGTTGACCAGGGTTCCCTGGAGATCACGCTGCTTGGTCAAAACGTCAACGCCTATCATGGCGCGGGCAGGAACGGCGAAACCTGGGGACTCGGTCGTCTCATTCGGCATCTGGGCGAAATCGAGGGCCTTGAGCGGTTGCGCTATACCACGTCCCATCCCCGCGACACCGACGACGAGCTGATCGCCGCCCATGGCGAGGTCCCCGCCTTGATGCCCTTCATGCACCTGCCGGTTCAAAGCGGGTCGGATCGGGTGCTGGCCGCCATGAACCGCCGCCATCGCGCTGACGATTACCGGCGGCTGGTCGATCGCCTGCGGGCGGCGCGCCCCGACCTTGCGCTATCGAGCGACTTCATCGTCGGTTTTCCCGGCGAGAGCGACCGTGATTTCGAAGACACCATGAAGCTGGTGGCCGACACCGGCTTCGCCCAGGCCTATTCATTCAAATACAGTCCCCGGCCCGGCACCCCGTCCGCAATGCGCGAGGACCAGGTTGCCGAATCGGTCAAGGCTGAGCGGCTCAACATCCTTCAGGCCGAGCTCAATCAGCAGCAAAAGGCGTTCAACGACGGTTGCGTCGGCACGACCATGCCGGTCCTGTTCGAGCGCCAGGGACGGTCACCCCTTCAATTGGTGGGCCGCAGCCCTTACATGCAAGCTGTTCATGTGGAGCTGTCGGACGAGGCGGCGGTTCGTGCGCACGATGGTCGAATCGCGCAAGTCGAGATTACGTCGGCCAGGCCCAATAGCCTGGCGGGCCGTCTGGGGGCCGCAAACGCCCCAGCGGTCCTGCCGGCCGACGTCGGAACGTCCGTGGAGATGGACCGTGCTTAAAGCATTGGCGGCGAATGGTGAGCGGGGTGGCGAATAGTGAGCGGCGCGATTTCGCACCATAAATCAGACAAGCCAGCTCCGACCCAAAGCGTGGTCAGATTCTCCGACAACAAATTACTGGCCGGACTGTTCGGCGAACATGACCGGCATTTGGCGCGGCTCGAACAGGAACTGGACGTCACCATCAAGGCGCGCGGCAATAATATCGCCATCGACGGCGGTGAATCGTCCCGGTCGGTGGCCGAGGCCGTGCTGCGTAATTTGTACCAGCGTCTCGAATGCGGCGAGGAAATTGGTTTCGGTGAGGTCGACGGCGCCATTCGCATGTTCACGGCCAACGCCGGCAGGCCCGAAGCGACGACCGCCGGCAAATTCGAGGCCAACGCCGTCCAAACCGGAAAACGGCTGATCAAGCCGCGCTCACCGACACAGGCGGATTACGTCGCCAGGATTATGGAAAAGGAGCTGGTGTTCGGACTGGGCCCGGCGGGTACCGGCAAGACCTATCTCGCGGTCGCTTGCGCCGTGAAGATGTTGATCGAGGGACGAGTCGATCGTCTGATTCTGTCGCGGCCGGCGGTCGAGGCCGGAGAACGGCTGGGCTTCCTGCCCGGTGACATGCGCGACAAGATCGATCCCTATTTGCGGCCACTTTATGACGCCCTTTATGACATGTTGCCCGGCGACAAGGTCATCAAAAGCCTGGCGAGCGGCGAAATCGAGGTCGCGCCCCTGGCCTTCATGCGCGGCCGCACTTTGTCGAACGCCTTCGTTATTCTCGATGAGGCGCAAAACACAACGCCGGTGCAAATGAAGATGTTCCTGACCCGGCTGGGTGAGAATTCCCGCATGGTTGTGACCGGCGATCCCAGTCAGGTCGATCTGCCGGGCGGCGCTCACTCCGGCTTGATCGATGCGGTGGAAGCGGTGTCCGGGGTCTCAGGCGTCGGACTGATCAGATTCACGGAAATCGACGTTGTAAGACATTCATTGGTTACCCGCGTCCTTCGCGCTTATAATGTGCGTGACGAACGGGTCAGGGCCGCGGCCGGCGCGGACCGTCGGCGTGGCACTCAAAACGATGAATGATGACGTAGGCGACAGTAGCCCCACCAGTCAGAGCGAGCTGGAACAGGCTCGGCAACTGCTAGGTGCGACGGCGATCAGGGCGCTTGCCGACGATGCGTGGTCGGCGTGGCGCCCGTGGCTCGACATACCGGCGGCCCTGGCGTTCATCGCTTTCATGATGTGGCTTCTGGCTCCGGCCGGGGGAGACGTTCAGCCGATTCCGGTGCTTGACACCATTGCCGCCCAGACTATTCGGGCCGAGCGCGACATCCTTGTCGAGGATCGCCGGGCAACCGAGTTGAGCCGTCAGGCGGCGCGTCAGTCCGTGGTGGCCGCTTTCGACTATGACCCGGAACTTTATTTCATTTCCGGACAGCCGGTGCTGGCCGCCGTCCATGCCATGGAGCAGCGGGCTCGGGACGGCGCTCTCGACATCGCCGCGCGCCGCGCGGCGTTCGAGGCCGATTTGGGACGCCCGGTCAACGGCACGACATTCAAACTCATTGAAGGCCTGGAGCAGGGCAGCGACATCGCCACGGCGATGACATTTTTTTTCAATATCGTTCTCGACCGGTTGGTGATTTCCGACCGGGCGTTGCTCTCCGACGCCGGTGGCCTTGTGGTCCGGGATGTGGCGACCGGTGAAATCCGGGGCCTCGAAAATCTTCGGTCGGTGATCGATCTGGCGCAGGTGCGGCGTCTGATGCGCGCGCGCGCCGGCGATGCCCCTTATGGCAGCGCCCGGATCATCCGAACCTGGGTCCTCGAGACGGCGATGGATCTTATCCAGCCGAATTTGACCGCCAACCCGGCTCTGTTGGAACAGTTGCGTCAAGCGGCTGTCGATGGGGTGGAGCCGGTCTATGTCCGGATCTCGAACGGGGAAGTCGTGATCCGGGAGGGCGACCGGGTCACGGCGGCGGTTCAGGAGCGGCTGCGTTATCTCAATGAAGGGGTGGGCAATCGGTCGATCTGGGGCGAGATCGCGGCGCTTGCCTTGCTGGTCGCGGGGTTCGTGGCCGCCGGCGCCCTGTCCTTTCGCAGTGGCGCGGCGCCGTCGGCCTCAGGTCGTCGGGCGATATACCAGACTTTGTTCATTGTAGCGGTTACCACGGCGTTTTGCGCCGCCAGCTTCTACGGTGGACGGGGCCTGGCGGAGGGACTGGGCCTCAATACGGAGGTTACCGCCTTCTTAACCCCGGCCGCGCTGGCGACGGTGTTGATCGCGCTTCTGGTCAGCAACCGCATGGGCCTGGTCGCGGGAGTGTCGCTTTCGCTGCTGCTCACCTATCGGCTGGGGGGCGATCTTTGGCTGGTGATTTATTATTTGGTGGGGGTGTTCGTTGCCGGCCTGACCGCGCGCCGTTGTCACCGGCGTACGGACATTCTCAAGGTGGGGGCCGTGGTCGGCGGCGCGCAAATCCTCGCGCTGCCGGTTCTGTTCATATTGGCCAGCCCGACCCATGGTGACGGGCTGGCGCACGTGACCGCCGCCGGCTTTGCCCTGGCCTCGGGCGCTTTGGTGGCGTTGGCGGCGAGCGCGCTGCTGCCGATTCTCGAACAGTTGTTCGACGAAACCACCGAAATGAGGCTGCTCGAGATGGCGTCGGCCGACAATAAGCTGCTCAAGGAACTGGCGCTGAAATGCCCCGGCACCTATTACCATTCCGTGATGATCGCCAATCTCGCCGAGGCTGGCGGCGACGCCATCGGGGCCAACGGCCTGCGATGTCGCGTGATGGCGCTATACCACGATATCGGCAAGCTGGCCCGGCCCAGTTATTTCGCCGAGAATCAGCGCGGCAGAAACATTCACGACCGATTGCCGCCGGAACTGTCGGCACGCATCATCTTTGCCCACATCAAGGACGGTATCGACATTGCGCGCAAGCATCGGCTGGGCCGGCCGATCATAGACGCCGTGACCCAGCACCAGGGAACCACATTGCTGCGCGTGTTCTATCGCAAGGCCCTGGACCAGGCCCAAAAGACCGGCGCCGAAGTCAGGGAGCGGGAGTTTCGTTATCCCGGACCGCGACCGAAAAGCCGCGAGGCCGGGATTCTGCTGCTGGCCGATGGCGTTGAGGCATCGACCCGGGCGTTAAAGAACCCGTCACCGGCTGACGTCAGCAAGCGCGTGGACGAACTGGTTGCCGAAAAGGTGGCCGACCGGCAGCTCGACCACTGCGCCCTTACCCTCAGTGATCTCAACGTGATCAGGCAGGCGTTTTGCCGGGTTCTCACTCTCGGGGTTTATCATAGTCGTATCGAATATCCACCGTTGCCGGGCAAGTCCGGCGAAATTATAGAAGAAAATGACCAAGATCGATCTGTCCATCCCCTGTTCAACGTGGCTGACCATTCTTCCTGATGTCGAGGGCGTTGTCCGCTCCGCTGGCCGCGCCGCGCTGGCGGGCGCCGGGTGGCCCGAGGAGAAGGGCTTGCCGGACGAAATCGGCATCACGCTGGCCGACGATGATTTGCTCCGCCGCCTGAACCGGGACCATCGGGGCCAGGACCGGCCAACGAACGTGCTTTCCTTTCCCGTCCTCAGCGCCGCCGACCTTGGCCGAATGAAGAAGCGGGGCGGCCGAATGAAGAAGCGGGGCGGCCGATTGAAGGAGCGGGGCCCGGACCTTGGGTCCCAGGGCCCGGTGTTGCTGGGTGATGTCGTCGTCGCCCTTGCAACCGCGCAACGGGAGGCGCGCGCCAGACCGGCGCCGCTGGCCGATCATGTGTCCCATCTGGTGGTCCACGGCGTCCTTCATTTGCTGGGATACGACCATATTGACGAGGATGAAGCGATCGGAATGGAAACCCTTGAAACCCGTATCCTTGCTGGCCTCGGCATGCCTGATCCGTATCAGACCACGGTCGAAGTGGCGGGAGCCGGACGGTGAGCGTCGCCCAATCAGCAAATTCCGACGGCAAACGCCGGAAGGCCGGAGCAACGATGCTGGAGCGCTTGTTGTCCTGGCGGTGGTGGCGCCGGAATCCGAATAACGGCGACTTCAGTTTGCGGGAAAGCCTTGAAGAGGCCATTGAGGAACACGAGGAGGGCGAGGCGCCGATCAGTGCCGATGAACGCCTGATGCTTTTGAACGTCCTGGCGCTGGACGAACGCAGCGTCAATGATGTGATGGTCCCGCGCGCGGACATTGTCGCGGTCAACATTGATTTATCCTTTGCGGATTTGGTGCGGGCATTTAACGAGGCCAGTCACTCCCGCCTACCGTTGTTTCGCGGGTCCCTGGACCATGTCGTCGGCATGATCCACATAAAGGATGTGCTTAAACGGCTGGCGGTGCGGGGCGAGGAGCAGGCCCTCCCGGGGCTTGACGAAATCAAGCGCCAGACGCTTTTCGTACCGCCGTCGATGCCGGTGGTCGATCTGCTGCGCAAGATGCGCTCGACCCATATTCATCTGGCGATGGTCATTGACGAATATGGCGGGACCGACGGGCTGGTCACGATCGAGGATCTGGTTGAGGAAATCGTCGGAGAGATCGAGGATGAGCACGACGTCGGCGAGGAGCCGCGCGTGGCGCCGCGAGCTGACGGGAGGTATGACGCGGATGCCCGGGCTCCGGTGGAGGCACTTGAAGCCTATCTCGACATTGATCTCTTGCCCGAGGAACGGGATGAGGATATCGATACACTCGGTGGACTGGTGGTTTCCCTCGTCGGGCGCGTGCCTGACCGGGGCGAAGTCATCACCCATTCCGCGGGAATCGAATTTGAGGTCGTCGACGCCGACCCGCGGCGGCTGAAGCGGCTTCGGATCAGCCATGTTGAGCGCCGATCCGGCGCCGGGTCCTGAACGGCCGGAAATTGGGTTCAGACCCTAGTAACCGGAGGCCGGTGTTTTAGTGACGTCCCGTTTCGCTGCAATTCAGAATTTCATCGCCGGTTTGACCGGGTGGCGGCGCAATTTGTGCGCCCTGGCGGCCGGGGTCCTGGCGACGGGGGCCTTGCCGCCGGCTCATGCGGTGCCTTTGTTATTGGTTTCCTTTCCGTGTCTGGTTTGGCTGATTGACGGCAGTCGACGCCCGCGAGAGGCGTTTTTCGCCGGGTGGTGGTTCGGGTTCGGATATTTCGCGGCCGGGTTGTACTGGCTGGCCAATGCGTTTCTGGTCGAGGCCGAAACCTTTGCCTGGTTGATTCCATTGGCGGTGCTGGTGCTGCCGGCGGCCCTTTCGTTTTTTACCGGGGCGGCCATGGCGGCGGCACGGCTGGTTTGGACCGGCGGTCCGGAGCGGGTCGCGGTCGTGGCGCTGGCCTGGTGCATCGGTGAATGGCTTCGCGGCCACCTGTTCACCGGATTTCCCTGGAATCTGATCGGTTACGTCTGGACCTTTTCCGACGCCATGATCCAGACCACGGCCGTCGTTGGCAGTTACGGTCTGAGTCTGCTGACGGTGCTGATCGCGGCATCGCCGGCGGCCATGGCCGGGCGCGATTCAACCGGCGCAACCAGGATGCCGATGATCCTTGGCGCCTTGCTGGGCTGCGTTTTGTTCGCTGGCGGCATGGTGCGGCTGGCGACTACCGGGATTGTCGCCGTGCCGGACGTCAGGCTGCGTCTGGTGCAGGCCAATGTGCCGCAGGATGAGAAATGGCGGCTCGACAAGCGACGCGACAATTTCGTGCGCCACATGACCATGAGCGAGAGTTCCGGCTGGGATCGCGTCACGCATCTGATCTGGCCGGAAACCGCGGTGCCCTATTTCATCGAAAACGAACCCTTCAGATTGGCGCTGATTAGCAGGGTCACGCCCCCTGGGGGCATGGTGTTGACCGGCGCCGCGCGGCTTAATCGCGGCGGCAAGGACGAATTCGAGCTGTGGAACAGTTTTCACGCCATCGACCCGCACGGGAAAATTGTCGCCAGCTACGATAAAAGCCATCTCGTGCCGTTTGGCGAATACCTTCCCCTGCGAAGCGTTCTGGGGTGGTTCGGGATCGATAAGCTGGTGCCGGGCGGGACCGATTTTTCGCCCGGTCCCGGCGTGCGGACGCTCAAGCTCCCGGGTCTGCCACCGGTGAGCGTTTTAATTTGTTATGAGGCGATATTCCCGGCCGCGGTGGCCGACCCCAGGGACCGGCCCCAATGGCTGCTCAATATCACCAATGATGCCTGGTACGGGCGTTCGGCCGGGCCCTATCAGCATCTCGACATGACCCGGCTGCGAGCGGTCGAGGAAGGCGTGCCGCTCGTGCGCTCGGCCGGCACCGGCATTTCGGCCGTGATCGATCCCCTGGGGCGCATCGTTCGGTCGATCGGTCTCGGCGAACGGGGTGTTCTTGATGCTGAACTTCCCGCGGCGCTGAGCGTGATCCCGCCCTATGCCCGTTTTGGAGACTGGACACTTTTAATGCTTCTTGCCGTCCTTGCCGTGGGTGGACTCGCAAGTCATCAATACAGAAAGCAGTAAACCAGCAACTCCGGTTACTTGACTTTCACTTTTATCCGCGTATAGCTGTATCCTGCACGGGCTGATTTTTCTCGGGCGGACTGTCCCGACGCTTGAGGTTGTTTGTGCGAATCGGTCGAAGAAATTTGTTATTGTATCCTCTATTGGGAAAGGAAGTAGAGTGCCTGCGAATCCCAACCCAGTCGATGTTCATGTCGGACGCCGCGTGCGGATGCGCCGAACGCTGTTGGGCATGAGCCAGGAAAAGCTTGGCAAAGCCGTCAGTCTGACTTTCCAGCAAATTCAGAAATATGAGCGGGGGGCGAATCGTATTGGCTCGTCGCGGCTCTATCAGTTGAGCCAGATTCTCGGCGTTCCCGTATCCTATTTCTTTGATGACATGGATGCGTCGACAGCCGGCTACGGGCCTGGAATAACCGAAGGGCCCGCCGAGGCCTATGCGGCCGATCCCCTGGCGAAGAGGGAGACGCTGGAGCTGGTCCGGGCATATTATCGCATTGGCGATCCACTGGTTCGTAAACAAATGTTCGAATTGGTCAAAGCGGTGGCCGGCCCAAAGGAAGGCAAAAAGCGGCCGAAAAGTTAAACCATGGGGCAATAGCTTCGGACGACGCGACGGCGGTTTGACCTGGTCAGGCGGCGCCGGGGCGATGCGGCGGTCGGCCCGTTTCTTTTCCATTTGCCTATATAAACATTTCTTTATGCTTGTGTGCCGCGGCGTCCTGCTGATATACAGCGCTTGGCGGACCTCCGGCGATTGGCGGCGCGATTGCGCAGGCCGCATCACCGCCGGTTGGCGCCGCATTGGGTGCAACAAGTTTATTGGAGACTGGTGCGGTGGCCAGAAGCAACTACCTGTTTACCAGCGAGTCGGTTTCGGAAGGACATCCGGACAAGGTCTGTGACCGAATTTCCGACGCGATCGTCGATACCTATCTCGCCGCGGACCCGGTGGCCCGCGTCGCGGTCGAGACCCTGGTCACAACCAATCGGATTGTGCTCGCCGGCGAAGTCCGAAGCGCCAGGATCGTTTCGGGCGCGAACCTCGAGGCAGTCGCCCGCGAGGCGGTCCGCGACATCGGCTATGAGCAGTCGGGTTTCCATTGGGAGAACGCGTCGGTCGAGGTCCATGTTCATGAACAGTCGGCTGACATCGCTGCCGGCGTTGACGCCGCCGGCAACAAGGATGAAGGCGCCGGCGATCAGGGGATTATGTTCGGCTTCGCATGTCGCGAAACAGACGTGCTGATGCCGGCTCCGATTCACTATTCCCATCTGATTCTCAAGGCTTTGGCCAGGAAGCGTCATTCCGGCGACGAACCCGGACTGGGCCCCGATTCGAAAAGTCAGATTACACTGGAATATGTGGACGGCCAGCCGCGCCGGGCGACGTCGGTCGTGGTGTCGACGCAACATGCCGGGCATCTCAGCCAGGAGGAGGTGCGCGAGATTGTCCGGCCGCACGTCATCGCTAGCCTGCCTGAGGGCTGGATGTGCGACGAGTCCGAGTTTTACGTCAATCCGACCGGCAAATTCGTGATTGGCGGGCCAGACGGCGACACCGGTTTGACCGGCCGCAAAATCATAGTCGACACCTATGGTGGCGCGGCGCCCCACGGTGGCGGCGCCTTCTCGGGCAAGGATCCGACCAAGGTCGACCGTTCGGCGGCCTATGCGGCGCGATATCTGGCCAAAAACGTGGTGGCGGCAGGCCTTGCCGAGCGTTGTACGTTGCAGCTGTCCTATGCCATCGGCGTGTCCAAGCCATTGTCCCTTTATGTCGATCTTCATGGTGGCGGCGAAGTCGATCCAGGGCGACTGGAAGCGGTGTTGCTGGAAATCATGGATCTCAGTCCGCGGGGCATTCGCGAGCATCTTCAACTGAGTCGGCCGATCTACGCCCGCACCGCCGCTTACGGCCATTTCGGCCAGCAACCGGATGCCGACGGCGGATTTTCCTGGGAACGGACCGATCTGGTCGACAGCTTGCGGCGCGCATTTGGCGAACGCTAGTCGGATTGCCAACCGCGAACGACGGATCAACGAACGCCGCTATTGTCGTTAACACCAAATCTCGATGAGGACGACTCACTGAGATTTGGGAGATTTGGGAGATTTGGG
>JBHHWG010000032.1:0-28892 GCA_046756385.1 Sphingomonadales bacterium
CCGTGGCCAAGGCGATGTGACCGACCAGCCGTTCACCGACCCTTTCCTCGCGTCCAGCCGGACGCAGTCTCAAAAAGGCGGCCGCGCCCTTGATCATGGCCGCCACATCATGCCGAAAATAAAACATTACCGCGCCCAGGGATCCAACATGGACCGCGATATCGATCAGGGGGCCCTGATCGGGCCAGTTGGTGAATTCGGGAATCAGGATCAAGTGCGCCGAAGAGCTGATCGGCAGAAACTCTGTTATTCCCTGAACAATCGCAACGATCAAAAGGTGCAATACGGTCACTGAACGGCCTTTCCGGCAAAACAACTGTAACTTGACTGATCGGCGCTTATATCATTCGCGGTCCGAGGCGGACAACCGCCGCCGCGTCCCAGCCGACCAATGGTCTCATTTCGGAACTATTACACATCGAAAACTTTGGAATATGTGGCGACGTCGAAGGCTTTGCCGTCCCAGCGCGTCAGTAGGTCAGTAATCCTGCCGTATTGAGTATTTTTTACTCGCGCAACGGGGAATGGGACTTTATACTGCCGCGGCAACCCCATTTTGGAAAGTTTGATGCTTAAGGAGCTGAGCCTGTGGCCCAGAAGATGCTGAAGTTTGTCGATATCGCTCCCAGCATGCCGGAAAAACGGGTCGCGGAACAGCGCATCACGGACTTCCGCGAGATATACGACCGGTTTGCGCCGGCCCGTGCTCGCGACCAGGCTTCGCGTTGTTCCCAGTGCGGCATCCCCTACTGCCAAATTCATTGTCCGCTGCACAACAACATTCCGGACTGGCTCAAGCTGGCCGCCGAGAATCGCCTGGAGGAGGCCTATGAACTCTCGCAGGCCACCAACAGCTTCCCCGAAATCTGCGGGCGCATTTGTCCGCAGGACCGGCTGTGCGAGGGCAACTGCGTCATTAATCCCGGTTTTGGCTCGATCACCATCGGCTCGGTGGAGAAATATCTGACCGACGCCGCCTGGGAACGCGGCGACGTCAGGCCGGCGAGGCCGAAGACCGAGCGGCCCGAGTCGGTGGGCATCATCGGGGCGGGACCGGCCGGACTGGCGGCCGCCGATGTTCTGCGCCGCAAGGGCTATCAGGTTCATGTTTACGACCGGCACGATCGTATCGGGGGGTTGCTGGTTTATGGAATTCCGAGCTTCAAGCTGGAAAAGGACGTGGTCGAGCGACGGGCGCGCCTGCTGCGGGATGGCGGCATCAAATTCCATCTGGAATTCGAGGTTGGCCGCAACGCCTCGCTGGACCAATTGCGCGATCGGCATGATGCAATTTTGATCGCCACCGGCGTCTACAAGGCCCGCGCGCTCAAGATCCCGGGCGCGGGTCTCAAAAATATTTTCCCGGCGATGACCTACCTTACCGCGAGCAATCGCAAGGGCCTGGGCGACAAGGTGCCGGAATTTGAAAACGGCAATCTTGACGCCAGGGGCAAGAACATTGTGGTGATCGGCGGCGGCGACACGGCGATGGACTGTGTCCGCACGGCGGTTCGCCAGCACGCCAGGTCGGTCAAATGCCTGTATCGCCGGGACCGCGACAACATGCCCGGCTCCATGAGGGAGGTGGGCCATGCCGAGGAAGAAGGGGTTGAGTTCGTGTGGCTGGCGGCCCCCCAGGCAATTCTCGGCGACACCGCGGCAACGGGCGTGCGCGCCGTTCGCATGCGCCTGGGCCTGCCTGATGCGAGCGGCCGGCGAACCCCGGAGCCCATCGAGGATTCCCGCTTCACGCTCGAGGCGGACATCGTGATCGAAGCCCTCGGCTTTGATCCCGAGGACCTGCCCGCACTGTTCGGGGCGCCGGAATTGGGCGTTACGAGATGGGGCACACTCAATATCGACTTCCGCACCATGATGACCAACCTTGACGGCGTCTTCGCCGCCGGCGACATCGTGCGCGGCGCTTCCTTGGTGGTGTGGGCGATCAAGGACGGCAGGAACGCGGCGCATGCCATCCATGCCCGAATTCAGGCGCAAGCGGCCGAAAGCGCCATCGCCGCTGTGTCCTGACGTCGGGCAGACGCGGCGGACACAGCAATAGAGCCTTTTTAGGGGCGGGAAACGAACAGATGACCTCAAACCAAAGCGCGGCGCAGTGGCAAAAGAATGCCGAATATTTGCGAAAACACGGCCTTTACGATCCGGCCACTGAACATGACAATTGCGGCGTCGGGCTGATCGCCGCCATCGACGGCAAGCCGCGCCGTGAAATTGTCACCGCCGGCATCGAGGCCCTAAAGGCGGTGTGGCACCGGGGCGCGATCGACGCCGATGGCAAGACCGGCGACGGGGCCGGCATTCATGTCGAAATTCCTCAGGACTTTTTCAAGAAACATGTCCAGATGACCGGTCATGAGCCGCGGAAAGGACGGCTCGCCGTTGGCATGGTGTTTCTGCCACGCACCGATTTCGCCGCGCAGGAAATCTGCCGCACCATTGTCGAGACCGAGATTCTCAAATTCGGCAATTACATTTACGGCTGGCGTCAGGTTCCGGTCGATATTTCGGTGATTGGCGACAAGGCCAACGACACCCGGCCCGAAATCGAACAGATCATGATCGCCAACACCCACGGCATTGATAGCGAGGCCTTCGAGCGGGATCTCTACATTATCCGGCGACGCATCGAGAAAAAGGTCGCCGACGAAAGTATCAACGACTTTTATATCTGCTCGCTGTCGTGCCGGTCGGTGATCTACAAGGGCATGTTTCTGGCCGAGCATCTCGACCGCTTCTATCCTGATCTCGTCGATCCCCGCTTCATTTCAAGCTTCGCGATCTATCATCAGCGCTATTCGACGAACACGTTCCCGACCTGGCGTCTGGCGCAGCCGTTTCGCATGCTGGCGCATAATGGCGAGATCAACACCGTCAAGGGCAACATCAACTGGATGAAGAGCCATGAGATCCGCATGGCATCGCTGGCTTTCCGTGACCACAGCGAGGAAATCAAGCCGATTATCCAGTCGGGCAGTTCGGACTCCGCGGCCCTCGACGCGGTTTTCGAGGTGCTGGCGCGGGCGGGCCGCGAGGCGCCGCTGGTCAAGAATTTTCTCATTCCGGAAGCGTGGTCGAAAAGCACAACCATGCCCGAATCCCATCGCGCCATGTATGCCTATGTCAATTCGGTGATGGAACCCTGGGACGGTCCCGCCGCGATCGCCGCCACCGACGGACGTTGGGTGATCGCCGGCATGGACCGCAATGGTCTGCGCCCGATGCGCTATGCCATCACCCGTGACGGCAAGCTTATCGTCGGCTCCGAGACCGGCATGGTTTCGGTTCCGGAATCCCGGATTATCGAGAAGGGCCGGGTCGGACCGGGCCAGGCCATTGGCATCGACATGCGGGAAGGCCGGTTTTTTCGCGACCGTGCATTGAAGGATCGATTGGCCACCGAACGGCCCTATCAGGAATGGGTCAGGAATTTCCGTAATTTCGACGATATGGTCGATGAAAAAGCCGCCGAGCCGATCCGTTTCCAGGGCGAGGAGCTGCGCCAGCGCAAGGTGGCGGCCGGTTTTACGGTCGAGGATATGGAGCATATCCTCCACCCCCTGGCCGATGACGGCAAGGAGCCCATCGGTTCAATGGGCGATGATACGCCGCTCGCCGTTCTGTCCAAAAAATGCCGAAACCTGTCGCACTTCTTCCGCCAGAATTTCAGTCAGGTCACCAACCCGCCGATTGATCCGCTGCGGGAGCATCGGGTCATGAGCCTGAAGACCCGGTTCGGCAATTTCGGCAATGTGCTTGACCACGAAAGCAGTTACGACAACGTCCTGGTGCTTGAATCCCCGATCCTGACCAATAAGGACTACGCGACGCTGCGAGACCATTTCGGTGCGACCGCGTGCGACATCGATTGCACCTTCGATGTCGACGGCGGGCCCGACGCCCTGGCGGACGCCTTGCAACGGATCCGCCGCGAAGCGGATGACGCGGTGCGGGAGGGGCATAGCCATGTCTTTCTCACTGACGAAAACATATCGGCCAAGCGGGCCCCGGTGCCGATGATTCTGGCGGTCGGCGGCGTTCATTCCCATCTGGTGCGCGAGGGGCTTCGGACATTTTCATCCTTGAATGTCCGGGCCTCCGAGTGCCTGGACACCCATTATTTCGCAGTGCTGATCGGCGTTGGCGCGACCACGGTGAACCCCTATCTGGTCCAGGACTGTATTGCCGAGCGCCACGAACGCGGCCTGTTCGGGGACATAAGCTTCGACGACTGCATGGCGCGCTATCGCCACGCCATCGATCAGGGGTTGTTGAAGATCATGTCCAAGATGGGCATCTCGGTCATCAGTTCCTATCGCGGGGCCTATAATTTCGAGGCGCTGGGCCTGAGCCGGGCGCTGGCGGCCGAATTTTTCCCGACCATGCCGTCGCGAATTTCCGGGATCGGATTGGCGGGCGTTCAGAAAAAGGCCCTGGAACAACATGCCCAGGCCTTCGATGAGGACGAGACCGCCCTTGCCATCGGCGGCATTTACAAATATCGGCGCGGTGGCGAAGTCCATTCCTTCGAAGGCGGCCTCATTCACACCCTGCAGGCCGCGGTCGCCAACGATTCCTATTCCCAATATCTGGTGCACAGCAAGGCCCTGCGCGAGCTGCCGCCGATAAATCTCAGGGACCTGCTGGAATTCAAGACCGCAGAGGCCCCGGTTCCCATTGAGGAAGTCGAATCGATAACCGAATTGCGCAAGCGTTTCATTACCCCCGGCATGTCGCTGGGCGCCCTGTCGCCCGAGGCGCATGAGACCTTGACCATCGCCATGAACCGCATCGGCGGCAAGTCGTCTTCGGGCGAAGGCGGCGAAGGGCCGGAACGGTTCAAGCCCCGGCCAAACGGCGACAACCCCAACTCGACGATCAAGCAGGTCGCCTCCGGCCGGTTTGGCGTGACCGCCGAATATCTCAATAACTGCTCGGAAATCGAAATCAAGGTCGCGCAGGGGGCCAAGCCTGGCGAAGGCGGCCAACTGCCGGGCTTCAAGGTGACGGTCGAGATCGCCCGGCTTCGTCATGCGACGCCGGGGGTTACGCTGATATCGCCGCCGCCCCACCACGATATCTATTCGATCGAGGACCTGGCCCAGTTGATCTACGATCTCAAGCAGATCAATCCAGACGCCCGGGTCGGCGTCAAACTGGTCGCGTCGTCGGGCATCGGCACGATTGCCGCCGGCGTGGCCAAGGCCAAGGCAGACATCATTTTGATCTCCGGGCATTCGGGCGGAACCGGCGCGAGCCCCCAGACCAGCATCAAATATGCCGGCGGACCCTGGGAGATGGGGTTGACCGAGGCCAATCAGGTGCTCACGCTTAATAATCTGCGGCACCGGGTGGTGCTACGCACCGATGGCGGCATCAAAAGCGGACGTGACGTGGTGGTCGCCGCCATGATGGGCGCCGAGGAGTTTGGCATCGGCACCACGGCGCTGGTGGCGCTGGGCTGCGTCATGGTGCGCCAATGCCATTCCAACACCTGCCCGGTCGGGGTCTGTACCCAGGACGAAAGCCTTCGTGAAAAATTCGAGGGCACCGCGGACCGGATCGTCAACCTGTTCAGCTTCATCGCCGAGGAAGTTCGTGAAATCCTGAGCCGTCTCGGTGTCCGCACGCTTGATGAAATTATCGGCCGAACCGATCTTCTTCAGCAGGTCAGCCGAGGCGCGGCTCATCTTGACGATCTCGATCTGAACCCGTTGCTGGTCCAGGTCGATACCGGGCTCAACGCACGCTTTTGCACTCTTGACGAACGCAATCCAGTCCCAGACTCGCTCGACGCCCAGATGGTCGAGGACGCCAGCGCCGTGTTTTCAAGGGGTGAGAAAATGCAACTCACCTATACGATCCGCAACACCCAACGCGCCATCGGAACCCGGCTGTCCTCTTATATCGTGCGCCGCTACGGCATGGACGGACTGAGGCCCGGCCATATTACGGTCCGACTGCGCGGCTCCGCGGGACAGTCTCTGGGCGCGTTCGCGGTTCAGGGGCTCAAGCTCGAAGTGTTTGGCGACGCCAACGACTATGTCGGCAAGGGGTTGAGCGGCGGAACCATCGTGGTCCGGCCGATGACTTCTTCCACCCTCGATAGCTGGCGGAACATGATCATCGGCAATACCGTGCTCTATGGCGCCACGTCGGGGGCGCTGTTCGCGGCCGGGCAGGCCGGGGAGCGGTTTGCGGTACGCAACTCGGGCGCCGAGGTCGTGGTCGAGGGTTGCGGCTCCAATGGCTGTGAATATATGACCGGCGGCACGGCCGTTATTCTGGGCCCGGTCGGCGACAATTTCGCCGCCGGCATGACCGGCGGAATGGCGTTCGTGCTGGACCGCGACGATGAATTCCATTCCCGCGTCAACGATGAGAGCGTGACCTATCAACGGGTCGCCGCCGCCCATTGGGAGGGTGTGCTGCGAACCCTGATCGAGCGTCACTCAGCGGAAACACAATCGGATCTTGCCGCTAATATCCTGGAGGATTGGGACCTCCTGCTGCCCAGCTTCTGGCAGGTCTGTCCCAGGGAAATGATCAATCGTCTCGAATTTCCGCTTTCAGAAAAGCCGGAGGTCGCCATTCAAGGCGCGTGAGCCGTCCCCTGCGCGGGCCGCACGCACTTTTCGCACGAGATAGCTTCGGTTAAACTGGGGGCCATGCGGGTATTATACCATCTTTGGCTGTCGCCACATTGCCGGAAAGTCCGGATCGTGCTCGGCGAGAAGGCGCTTGATTTCGAGCTCCAGGTCGAGAAGATCTGGAACCGAAGGCACGACTTCATGGCGCTTAATCCGGCCGGTACGGTTCCGGTGCTGATCGAGCCAGATGGCGCCGCGCTCGCCGCAAGCGGCGCTATTTGCGAATATCTCGACGAGATGTTTCCCGAGCCGCCGCTGATCGGTCGCGATCCCAAAACGCGGGCCGAAACCCGACGGCTCGTCAGTTGGTTCGATATGAAATTCAATGACGAAGTGACCGCCAACCTGGTTGGCGAAAAAGTCATGAAGCGGTTTCTCGGTCTGGGTCAGCCCGATTCCGAGGCCATTCGGGCCGGGTTGCACAATATCGTCTATCACCTCGATTACATCGGTTATCTGACCGAGCGCCGGCGCTGGCTGGCGGGCGACGATTTCTCCCTGGCCGATATCACCGCCGCCGCCCATTTATCCTGCATCGACTATCTCGACGACGTGCCATGGGCGGATCACGAGCCGGCCAAGGAATGGTATGCCCGGGTCAAATCGCGGCCCGGTTTCCGCCCGATGCTGGCCGACAGCATCCCCGGATTGCAGCCGCCCGGCCATTACGACGATCTCGATTTTTGATGGCCGTGTCCCTCGATGGCGGTGAGATACGCGAACGGATAATCGCCAAAGCCCACGAACTCGGCTTCGACGCAGTCGGCATTGCGCCGGCGGACGCCATTCCCGGCACCGGCAAGCGGCTGGCGGAATTTCTCCGCCAGGGACGGCACGGGGACATGGCCTGGATGGCGAGCCATTTCGACCGGCGATCCTCTCCGCGCGGGCTTTGGCCCGATGCGAACAGCGTCATCATGCTGGGTGTGAATTATACCAGCGGGCCGGGACCGCTGGCGCCGCGCGGCGACCCTTCGCGTGGCGCCATCTCGGTTTATGCCCGGGGGCGGGATTATCACGACGTCATCAAGAAGCGTCTGAAAGCGCTTGCCCGGTGGATTTGTCAGTCGTTCGATGCCGACGTCAAGGTTTTCGTCGATACCGCGCCGGTGCTGGAAAAGCCGCTGGCGCAGCAAGCCGGTCTCGGATGGCAGGGCAAGCACACCAATCTGGTATCGCGGAAATTCGGTTCCTGGCTGTTCCTGGGTTCGGTTTTTACAACCCTCGAACTGCCGGCCGACAGCCCCCATGCGGACCGCTGCGGCGCGTGCCATCGCTGCCATGATGTTTGCCCGACCCACGCCTTTCCAGGGCCGTTTCAACTCGACGCGCGGCGCTGCATTTCATATCTCACCATCGAACATAAGGGCCACATCGCCACGGAATTCCGCACCCCAATCGGCAATCGGGTTTATGGATGCGACGACTGTCTGGCGATCTGCCCGTGGAACAAGTTCGCCAAACTGGCGCATGACGCGCCGTTCCTCCCTCGTGCCGAACTCACGGGGCCCAGGCTCAATGAATTGGTTCGACTCGACGATCAGGCCTTTCGCCAGCTCTTCCGGGGCACCCCGGTCAAACGTCTGGGGCGCGACCGTTTCATTCGCAATGTCTTGATCGCGATTGGCAATTCAGGGGACGCGGGCCATTTGGGGGCGGTCGAGGCATTGCTGGCCGACCCGTCGTCGCTGGTGCGGGCCATGGCGATCTGGGCCCTCGGTCGCCTGGCGCCGCGGCAGCGTTTCGCCGCGCTTGCCGACTGTTACGCTAGTCTTGAGCAGGATCCAGAAGTAAGGGCGGAGTGGCGGTCGAATTGACCGATCCGCCCTCCCCGGCATTTTCAGTGTTGTCCAGTTTGGCGAGATTTCGCGCGGCGGCATCGGCGGCGGGTGTGCCCGGCGCCTGCTCGATAATGCGCGACCAGTCCTCGCGCGCCCGTTCGGGGTCACCGGCCAGGCCGTTCAGATTTCCCCGTTCCAGCAGGGCAAGGATATTGTCGGGCTCCAGCGCCAGTGCCTTTTCGACATCGCTTTGCGCCTCATCAAGTTTTTCGAGCGACCGCCGGGCACTGGCACGGAAGATGTAGACCTCAACATTCCGGGGCTCAATCCGCGCCGCGCGGTCGAGATCATCAGTCGCCGCCTGGAAATCGCCGATCTCGGCCAGCGCGCGGGCCCGGTCGATCAGCAGCTCGGCCTGTCGCGCCGACCATTCGGGAACATCGACCAGTGCATCGCTGAACGCCAGATAGGCCTTCGCGGGTTTGCCCGAAAGCAGCCAGGCATTGCCGGCCTGAGAGAGTATCTCGGCGCGCATCTCGTCGTCGAATTTGAGATTTGGGTCCGCTTCGCGGCGAACCAGATCCATGTCATTGGCGATTTCCTCGAGCCGTTGGGCCGCCAAATCGAACTGGCGAAGCGCAACCTGGGCCAGCGCGGCACAATGGCGCGCCGGGACGCCGCCGCCATTGTCACGCCAGTCGAGCGCATCTTCGAGCGCCGTCTCGGGGTCCCGTTCTGACTTGGCGACGCAGGCCTGATACCGGCGCGCGTCGGCGGCGGTCGCTGTGGCCGACCAGGCGTGGCCCGGCGCAAAAAAAAGGGCCGCGACAGCCGAAAGTGACGCAATAAAAAGGGAACCGGTCGATCTCATGTGCGATCCTTGTGCGGCAATTGGAAAGTGCTCTAAAATTGCCAGTCCGTTCGCGACTGTTCAAGCTCACTGGCGTTTAAACACACAATCCGGCGAAAAAATGGCGGCATCGCGCGATCCACATCTATTCTGTTTCGGCCTCGGTTATGTCGCCAAGGCCCTGGTGCGTGAACTTGGCGATCGGGACTGGACCGTCTCGGGCACCAGCCGGTCCGCCGAAACGGTCGGGTCTTTGCGCGACGGCAATATCGCGGCCTTCTTTTTCGACGGGCAAGCGCCAATGACTGATGCCGGTCGACGCCTTGGCGAAACGACCCATATGCTGGTCTCCGCTCCCCCTGGGGAGAGGGGCGATCCGGTTTTGAACTGTCATGAGCGGGATATTGCGGCGCTCGAACATCTCCGATGGGTCGGCTATCTATCGACCACCGGCCCCTATGGCGATCGTGGCGGCGCCTGGGTCGATGAGCGGACACCACCCGCGCCCAGCACCGAGCGTGGCCGCCGAAGGTGGGGGGCGGAGCGCCGCTGGCTCGGTCTATGGCGCGACAGGGGCGTGCCGGTTCATATCTTTCGCCTTGCCGGGATTTACGGTCCCGGACGCAGCCAGATCGATGGACTGCGCAACGGAACCGCGCGCCGGATTTGCAAGGAAGGCCAGGTCTTTTCGCGCATTCACATCGAGGACCTGACCGCCGTTTTGCGGGCCTCCATCGCACGGCCGGATCCCGGAGCGATCTATAATGTGTGCGATGACGAGCCGGCCCCGCCACAGAATGTCGTCGCCCATGCCGCCGCTCTGCTGGGCGTAACTCCGCCGCCGCTGATCGATTTCGAGACCGCGCGGATGTCGGACATGGCGCGCGGTTTCTACGCCGAGAACAAGCGGGTGCGGAACGCGCGCATCAAGGCCGAACTGGGGGTCAGGCTGAAATATCCCACTTACCGAGAAGGCCTGGCGGCATTGATTTGCATCACTAGTTCACGGCCAATGTTTTCTTCGCCGGCCGGGTAGGGTAAAGCTTCAGGGTCATTTTTTTGCCAGTAGCCGGATATGACTGAACAATCGGGTTTCGAAAAAATGGGTAGCGCCAAGGCAAGCTTTTTTGACGCCGTGGCGCATGTGAAGGAACTCGGCATTACGCTTGAGGATGTCGGGCCGGGGGCCGCCACCTTGAAGCTGGACTATCAGGATCGACTGGTGGGCAACCTGGAAACCGGCGTGCTGGCCGGCGGCGTTGTCACCACCCTCCTGGACACCGCGGCCGGGGTCTCGGTGATCGCCGCCCTGGGCAATTTCCAGCCGCTGGCGACCCTTGGTCTACGGATCGACTATCTGACCCCGGCAACACCGCAACGGGCCGTCCTGGCGCGATCCCACTGTTACCGGATTACCCGCTGGATCGCTTTTGTGCGCGGCGTCGCCTATCACGACAATATTGATGACCCGATCGCCAATTTCACGGCGACCTTCATGGCCACCGGCGACCGGCCTTTCGCCAGACCACAGGGAGCCTGACTGATGTCGCTGCATGAAGTTCTGCTTGACGCGCGAAACGGGGGCGATCTGCAAGCGGCCATCGACCAGTTTCCCTATGCCCGGTTTCTTGATCTGGCGCTCGCCAGAGAGGGCGATCGTCTCATTACGACGATGCGATTTTCGGACATGCTGATCGGCAGTCCGGCGCCGCCGACCTTGCACGGCGGCACGGTGGGAGCGCTTCTCGAAATTGCCGGGACACTGCAACTCATGTGGGATCTGGCGATCGACACCCCACCTAAAACTGTCGATATATCAATCGATTATCTGCGCGCCGGCCGGACCCACGACACCCACGCCGCGGCCAGCATCACCCGCCAGGGCCGCCGAGTCGCCAATGTCCGGGTCGAAGCCTGGCAGCTCTCGCGCGCCAAACCGATCGCCCTGGCGCAACTTCACTTTTTACTGACGTAAATTCCAGCGCCGCCGCCGACTTCCCAAAATGTCAAACAAATCAGTTGTGTATGCGGCGCATCCTTGGAGCGGCCGATGGTTAAGCCTTATGAATATCAGGGTCCACCCTGACATCCCGCCATCGTGATCGGAATTTATTAACCAGTTGAGTTGATACTGGGAAAACAGACGTCACATATAAGGTAGGGAAACAGGCCAACAGATTCAGGGCTGTTTGAGGACGCGCAAGTCGTCAAACATCACGATGCATGACGACACGGACAGGGGGTACGGGCTAGTTTAGCAAGGATGCTCTCATGACTGTTAAAGAGAATTCGTCGTTCGCCACTCTTATCGAAAAGGACCGGGCCGAGAGTTCGACGCAAGAATGGTCCGGCAAGTTTCTCGACTATCTCGAACTGGTAAAGTCGGATCCGAATATCGCCAAACTGGCACATACGCGACTTTATGATGTCATCGAGCAGGCGGGCTCGTCAGACCTGACCGATGATGGCAAGCTGAAGCGCCTGTTCCCGGAGGGACCGCTTCGCCAATATAAATTCTTTCAGGACGATTTTTTCGGCATCGAGCCGGTTATCGAGCAGATCGTTCGCTATTTCCACGCCTCGGCGCTCAGGGGCGAGGAAAGCCGCCAGGTTCTTTATCTCATGGGCCCGGTCGGGGCCGGCAAGAGTTCGCTTTCCGAAAAGCTGCAGCAGGGCCTCGAATTGGCCGGCCCGTTTTTCGCAATCGACGGCTGCCCCATCAACGAAGAACCGTTGCACCTGCTGCCGAAACACCTCCGCAAGGAATTCGAGAAGATGCTCGATGTCCGCATCGAGGGCGAATTGTGCCCGGTATGCCGTTATCGGCTGACCACGGAATTTGCGGGGCACTATGAGAACGTGCCGGTTACGACCAGGCGCTTCTCCAAGCATGATCGCCGTGGCATTGCGGTCGTGCCCCCGGTCGACCCCAACAATCAGGACACGTCGGTCTTAATCGGATCCGAGGACATATCGAAGCTCGACCGCTATTCCGAAGGCGACCCCCGGGTTCTGGACCTCAATGGCGCATTCAACGCTGGCAATCGCGGCCTGGTCGAATTCATCGAAATCTTCAAGAACGAGACTGAATATCTGCACACGATCATCACCGCGACCCAGGAAAAATTCGTTCCGGCGCCGGGGCGCCACGGCATGGTTTATGTGGACGCGGTGATTCTCGCCCATTCCAATGAGGCCGAATGGCGGAAGTTCCGCGCCGATCACACCAACGAGGCTATTCTCGACCGGATCGTGACCATCAAGGTGCCCTACAATCTTCGGCTGTCGGAGGAGGTTCGGATTTATCGGAAAATCCTCGGCAAGACCGGCTTCAGCGCCCATGTCGCGCCACACACGCTGGAGATCGCGTCGATGTTCGCGATCCTGTCCCGGCTGGAGCCCACGCCCAAATGCGACCTGATGACCAAGCTCAAGCTCTATAACGGTGACGAAGTCGTCGAAAAGGGGCGCACCAAGAAGATCAACCTTCACGAGCTCAAGGAAGACGCCAAGTCCGAAGGGCTTAGCGGAATTTCCACCCGCTTTACCATGAAGGCGATCGACAGCGCGCTGTCCAAGAGCCCGGAAGGCATCACACCGATTCATGTGCGCGAGGCCCTGATCAGAATGGTCAAGGAAGCGGAACTGCCCGACGACACCCGCAAGCAATATCTCGAATTTTTGCAGGATACGATCCACAAGGCCTATCTCGACATCCTGGAAGGCGAGATCACGAAGGCGTTCGTCTATGCCTATGAGGAACAGGCGGAAACCCTGTTCCAGAACTACCTCGACCATGCCGAAGCCTATGTCAACAAGGGCAAGCTGCGGGATTCCAACACCGGCGAGGAACTCGAACCCGATGAGGCGTTCTTGCGCTCGATCGAGGAACAGATCGCCATCGTCGGCTCGGCCGCGGAGGGTTTCCGGCAGGAGGTGATCGCCTATCTGTGGTCGGCGGCGCGACGCAGCGAAAAAATCGCATACAAGAGCTATGGGCCCTTGCGCGAAGCGATCGAAAAGAAACTCACCAGCGCGGTCCGCGAGATCAGCCGTGTGATCACACTGGCCAGAACCCGGGACAAAAAGCAGAAAGAGAAATACGAAGCACTGGTGGCGAGCCTGCTCGACAAGGGTTACAACGAGTACACTGCTGAAGTGATACTCAAATATGCCGCCAACAATTTGTGGAAGGATTAAAAACGGAGGTACGGAGAGCATTTGATCTCCATGACCATGGAAACCATTATCCGCCCGTATTCTCCCTCTGAATCGCTTGGCTCCGATCGTTCCTCCGGCGATCGTCTGAGGCACCGGCAAAAGGTCCGCAAGGCAATACGCGAGAACATTGCGGACCTGGTGTCGGAGCAGTCCATCATCGGGCAGTCCAGGGACAAGATCATCAAGATCCCGATCCGGGGGATCAAGGAATACCGGTTTGTCTATGGCGACAACACGCCGCGAGCGGGTCAGGGCGAGGGGAACACCAAGGCCGGCGATGTGATCGCGGACCAGTCGAAAGACGGAAGTGACCGCGGCCCGGGCAACCGGCCCGGGGTCGACTATTACGAAACCGATATCACACTTGAGGAACTTATCGACCTGATGTTCGAGGATCTGGCGTTGCCCGATCTCGAACGCAAGGCGCTGCGTGAGGTCGTGTCAGAGCGCACCATTCGCCCCAAGGGCTATCGCCGGGTCGGCATCCGCGCCCAATTATCGAAGCGGCGAACGGCAAAAACCCGCATCCGGCGACTGATGGCGGGACGGCGGGGCGCCCTGAGATCGTCCACCGACAGCGCCGGTGACGAGGGGGGCGCCGAGGGCCAGCGATTCCCGTTCTATAAGGAAGACCTGCGCTATCACCGCCGCAAGCCCGACATCCGGCGCGAGTCCAATGCCGCCGTGTTCTGTATCATGGACACGTCGGGTTCAATGGATAATCTCAAGAAATATCTGGCCCGCAGCTTTTTTTTCCTGTTGTACCAGTTCGTACGGACCCAATATCAGGCCGTCGAAGTCGTCTTCGTGGCCCATGACGCCGAGGCTCGCCGGGTCGATGAAGAGGAGTTTTTCCACAAAGGCTCCTCCGGCGGCACGATGATTTCGTCGGGCTACCAGGCCGCGATTGACATCATCAAGGAATTTTACGACCCGGCCGTCTGGAACCTTTACGCGTTTCACTGCTCGGACGGGGACAATTTCCCCCATGACAATCCCCAAACAGTAAAGACGGCCAAAAAGCTGTGCCGGCTGTGCAACCTGTTCGGCTATGGGGAAATCAAGCCCACCCGGTCGCACTGGGACAACAGCTCAATGCTCGACGTATTCAGTGGCCTGAAGGCCAAAAATTTCGCCGCGGTGAAAATCGAATCGAAGGAGGATGTCTGGCCGACATTCCGGAGCTTTCTAAGCAAAGAGCGGACGGACTAGCCGGCGATGGTGGGGAATTACACGATTTCGGAATTGGGGGACTGGGACGCCCGCATCCGGGAAAAGGCAACCGGCCTCGGTCTGTCGTGGTTTCCCCAGGAATTCCAGATTTGCGATCACCTCGAAATGCTGGGCGCCATGGCCTATTCAGGCATGCCGGCTCATTATCCGCACTGGTCCTTCGGCAAGTCGTATGAGAAGGCCAAAACCCTTTACGACTACGGCGTGACGGGCCTGCCTTACGAAATGGTGATCAACACCAATCCGTCGATCGCCTACCTGATGAGCGGAAATTCCCTGTGTCTGCAAATCCTGACCATCGCCCATGTGTACGGCCACAACGATTTTTTCAAGAACAATTTCACCTTCGCCCAGACCGAGCCGGAGCACCGTTTGAACCGGATCAAGCTAGCCGCCGAACGGGTCCGGTCCTACATCGAGGACCCGTCGGTCGGCATTGATGCGGTGGAAAATATTCTCGACTCGGCTCACGCGGTGGCCCACCAGCGCCGCCGCAACATCGCGATCCGGAAACTGGACCGAAAGGAGCAGGAAATCCGCGCCCTCGAAAGGGCAACGGTCAAACCGGATCCATTTGAATCGATTCACAGGAAATCGGTGGCTGGGACGCCGGACCTCCAGAAAGCTCCGCTGGAGCCCGAAGAAGATCTCTTATTGTTGATCCGCGACCATAACCCCAAGCTCGATGATTGGCAGCGCGACTTGCTGACCATCGTCCACGACGAGGCCGGATACTTCATTCCCCAGATCGAGACCAAAATTATCAACGAGGGGTGGGCGACGTTTTGCCATCGGGAAATCCTCAGCGCCCTCGAACTTTCGTCCGAATTGCATCTGGAATTCCTGGTTCGCCATAACCAGGTGGTCAGACCGATAGCCGGGGAAATCAACCCCTATCACATCGGACTGAAGATTTGGGACAGCCTGAAGGAACGCTTCACGGACGAATTTGGCGAGGAGGAAGCCCGCGACCGCCTGCTTCAGGTCCGCGAGGTCGAACGGGACACGTCGTTTCTGCGCCGCTTTCTCACCGAGGAACTGATGCGCGAGATGGACATTTTCACCTTCGCCCCGTCGGGCAAAAAACTCGTGGTCAAGGAAGTCTCCGACGAGGAAAACTGGCTGACGGTAAAACAGACCCTGATCAGGAATGTGGGCGCCGGCTCGATCCCGATCATCCGCGCCACCGACATCGACCACAAGGGAACCCGCACGCTCTATCTCGTCCATGAGCATGACGGCCGGGACCTGCACCTGCAATACGCCGAACACACGCTGGCCCATCTTCGGCGCCTTTGGATGCGCGATGTCGCCCTTGAAACCACGATCAACGGCGAAAAACGGTTGCTCACTCACACCGACGACGGACTATCGAACCAGAAGACCGATTAATCCGCCAACAACGGTGACGCCAGCTCGATCCCTGGATTAAAATGTCGCGAATTTTCACGAGCCCGTTTCAGCCGGACCGGCCGTTCGCTGCATTGGCTCGCGGCATTGGCTCGCGGCATTGAGGAGAGATCATGACGGCAGACACCAACAAACGCATAATACTGGCCAGCCGCCCGCTTGGCTGGGTCAGCGAGGACAATTTCGAGATCACCGAAAGCGCCAGGCCAGAGCCCGCCGACGGCCAGGTTCTGATCCGCGTGATCCATCTGTCGCTCGATCCTTACATGCGCGCCCGGATGAACGATGTGAAATCCTACGTCCCGCCCTTTCAAACGGGTGAGGTCATCAGCGGCGGCGCCATCGGCGAGATCGTGGCCAGCCGCAATCCGGGCTTTGCCGAAGGCGACATCGTCAGCGGCATGTTGGGATGGGAGCAATATTCGATCTCGAACGGTGCAGGACTGATCAAGCTGGACCCTGGGCTGGCGCCGTTGCCAAGCTTTCTCGGCGTGCTGGGCATGCCGGGATTCACCGCCTATGTGGGTCTGATCAAGATCGGACAACCCAGGGCCGGTGAAACCGTTTTCGTTTCCGCGGCATCGGGCGCGGTCGGCTCAGTGGTCGGGCAAATCGCCAAAATCAAGGGCTGCCGGGCCGCCGGCTCCGCCGGAACAGATGAAAAAGTTCGCTTTATCACCGACGAATTAGGATTCGACGCCGCGTTCAATTACAAGACCGAACATCCGCACCAGACGTTGGCCACAACCTGCCCGGACGGCATCGACATCAATTTCGAGAATGTCGGCGGCGAGACGCTCGAGGCCGCATTGGCGCATATGAATCCGTTCGGCCGGATCGCGTTTTGCGGGGCGATTTCACAATATAACGACACCGCGCCGCCGCCCGGGCCGCGAAATCTGGTTTCCATCATTGGCAAGCGGCTCCGCATGGAAGGTTTTATCGTCTCCGACCATTCCGACTTGCTGCCCGACTTCACCCGGGACATGAGCCGGTGGCTTCAGGAAGGGCGGGTCAAAGCCAGGGAAACCGTAATCCAGGGACTGGAAAACACGCCGAAAGCTTTTGTCGGCCTTTTCAAGGGCGAGAATTTCGGCAAGCTCGTGACCCAGGTTTCCGACGAGCCCTGACACCAAATCTCAATGGGAACGACTCACTGAGATTTGGGAGATTTGGGAGATTTGGGAGATTTGGGAGATTTGGGATACCGGGCCAGGTATTCCGGCCTCGGAAATCGATTTTATTTTTGGCGAATTCAAACGGCTTGCCGCCAACCCGCACGGCACCCAGGAGGGCCTGGGTCTGGGGCTCGCCATCGTCGAACGGATCAGCCGGCTGCTCGATCATCCGATCGGCGTCCGGTCGAAGCTCAAAAAGGGGTCGGTTTTCTCGATCTCGGTGCCGATCAGCGCGATCGATTACAGCGAAACCCGCAAGATAGGGGACCTCGCGTCGATCGGAGATTTCCCGGGCGCACGGGTGCTGTGCATTGACGATGACGCGCGTATTCTCGAAGGCATGAAGACACTCCTGGAGAGTTGGTTATGCAAGGCATATTGTGTCAAGGGCATGACGGATCTTGACGCACTCTCCGACCTCGCCGCGCCCCCAGATCTTGTTTTGGCCGACTTTCACCTGGAAAACGGCGTCACAGAGCCGGACGTGATGCGACATGTGCGGGAGAAATGGCAAGCATCGGTGCCATGCATCATTATTTCAGCGGACCAGGCCGATGCGATAAGAATCCAGGTGAGCGATCCGGGCCGCGGCCAGGATCTGAGTGCGCCGCTGAAGTCCCAGTTTTTTCAATATGCCGGTGGTGTGTGCCTTTACCGTCGAAATCGACAGATTCAGTTGGTATGCGATTTGTTTGTTCAACAGGCCTTCGGCGATGAGCGCCAACACTTTGAACTGCTGAGCGGACAGCAGCGCGATCCGATCCGCCAACTGATATGAATCGCCATCCACCGTGATGGCATTTGTCCGCGCGGATGCCGGCAGCCAGGTCTCGCCCTCCAACACCCGCTTGATGGCGTTGGCGATCTCCGCCGGCGTTAACGACTTGGGAATGAACCCCGATGCACCAAATCTGATCGCTTGGCGCATGGTCGCGATATCGTCGATCCCTGAAACGATAACGATCGGCGTTTCGGGATATTGGCCGCGCAGAAAAATCAGACCCGAGAAACCGTGAGCGCCGGGCATTTTCAGATCCAGGAACACCAGTTCTATCTGCTGTTCGCGATCGAGCAGGTGCAATGCAGAGTCGAGATCGCCGGCCTCTTCAACAATCGCGTCTTGATGAATCGAACGGACAGCCTCGCCTAATGCGCTGCGAAACAACGGGTGGTCGTCCGCGATCATGAATCGAAACGCGGTCATGTCGGGTTAATTGGCTGAACCTTTCGAGGGAGGGCAGGCGCTTGTCATGTTTGAAGGTATATGACAGAGCCGTTCTTGACCTTTGAGCCGCAAAAGCCGATATAGACCTGAGCTATGGCAAATTGGCGCACATATGAGGCGAAACTCCGCAGGGTGTTTGTGATCCTGCTGGCGGTGGCGCTGGTTACGGGTCCTGCCGCCAGTGGTTTGGCCGCTGCCGGCACACCGCACGGCTATATGGATGCGCCCTGTCATCACGGCAAGGCCATGGCCGCCGATATGGCGCCCTATGACCTGCCTCATTGTGATCAGGATGGCGCGCATTCCCCGTCCGACAAGAATTCCGACTGTGGAATCGGTCACGAGGATTGCGGCGCGCTTTGCTCGATCACCTGTGCCGTTTCATCCTTTGCCGTGAACCTGGATGCCGCTCCGTTCCGAGAAGCATTGTCTCCAATGACATTCGGCGTTGCCCGGCCATTCGCCGTGAACGGCGGCTCCGTCGATCTTTTCACACCGCCTCCTCGAGCCTGAATCCCAAGATAAACACCCGTCCTCCCGCGTCTCTCGCGAGGACGGCATGGCGTACGCTCCGACAGTGAGCGGCAATCGGTTTTCATGCTTTCGGAAGAGGCATTCATGTTTCGCATACTCATCGCCATCGTTTCGGCGCTGCCGGGCGTCGTCACCAGCACCGCCGTTCGAGCCCTGGAGCCGCTCAGCCTGGAGGACGCGGTATCAATCGCCATAAGCGCCCGCGATCCGACGGTCACGCGGTTCGAGGAACGCGCCGCCGCCCTTGACGAGCGCGCGGTCTCGGACTCCCAGCTTCCCGACCCCAAGCTCCGTTTCGAGCTGAGGAATTTTCCGGTGGACACGTTTCGGCTGGGACAGGAGCCGATGACGCAGATTCAGGTCGGCCTGCAACAAACCTTCGAGCGAGGAAAGACGCTCGCCTTCACGCGCGAACAGCGCGAGGCGGAGGCGAAAGCGGAGCGCGCCGGGCTTGTCCTGCGGGAACGCGACATTGTTCTCGAGACGCGGACGACCTGGCTTGAGCTTTTCTACTGGCTCGGCGCCCGAACGAAGGTGGCGGAAAGCCGACAGGCCGTAAGTGAACTCGTCGAGGTGGCGACGGCGATCTTCGCGACCGGCCGTGAGACCAGTCAGGACATATTACGAGCCGAACTCGAACTCAGCATTCTCGACGACCGCATGGTGGATGTTGAGCGCCAGATCGAGATGGCACGGGTCGGCCTCGCGCGCCTGATCGGATGGGAGCCGGCCCAAGGACCGCTTCAACCCTCTCTGCCGGTGCTAGCGAGGCCCTCACCGCCGGATGCGGTCCGCGACCTCCTCCCAAGGCATCCATCCGTTTCGATCGAGGATGCCCGCATCGAAGCCCGTGCGCGCGAGATCGACATCGCGCGCCAGCAATACAAGCCGGGCTGGTCGGTGAATGCCGGCTATGGCGTTCGCGGGGGCGGCCGGACCGACTTTGCGACGGTTGGCGTTTCGTTGGACCTGCCTGTTTTCACGGGAAAACGCCAGGATCGAAAGGTTGCCGCGGCGCAACGGGATCGCCAGGCCGCGCGACTGGAACGGGATGCCCGCCTGCTCGACCTCAACAGGGTTCTCGACCGGACCCATGCCGACTGGAGCCGGCTGGGCGACCGGGTTCGTCTTTACCGGCAGGTGGTGATTGAACGGGCGGCCGAAACGACGGACGCGGCCCTTGCCGCCTACAGGAGCGGTGTTTCCGACTTCGCGGAGCTTGTCCGCGCCCGGCTTGCCGAGCTTGATGCGGAGCTCACATTGCTTCGATTGGAGGTTCAGCGGGCACAGGCGCAGGCTCAACTTCTCTATTTCGAAGGAGAAAGCCGATGAACAAGAGATCTGTTATTGCCGCCGCCCTTCTCATGGTCGGGATCGGCGCCGGATATGGCCTCTCTCAATGGAGCGGTGACGCCCAGGACCAACGCCAAGACCAGGGCCGGGAAAAAAAGATCCTCTACTGGGTGGCCCCCATGGATCCCAACTACCGGTCGGACCAGCCCGGAAAATCACCCATGGGCATGGATTTGATCCCGGTCCATGAGGGCGGGCTGCCCGGTGGCGACGACAAATCCGTGCTCAGGATCAGCCCGGCGGTCATCAACAATATCGGAGTCCGAACAGCCCGGGTTTCGCGGGATACGCTTTCCCGTGCGATCGAAACGGTGGGGTTCATCGCGCCCGATGACGACAAGACGAGCCATGTCCATGTCCGGGTCGACGGCTGGATCGAGCGCCTGCTTGTCAAAACCGAAGGCGAGCGGGTCAGGAAAGGCGACCTGATCTTCGAGATGTACTCGCCGACCCTCGTCAATGCAGAGGCCGAGTATCTGCAGGCGCTGCGCATCGGCAGGAAGGGTTTGACCGACGCGGCGGCGGAGCGTCTGGCCGCCCTCGGCATGACAGGCGCCCAGATCGATACGCTCACCGCAAGCCGCAAGGTGGAGCGGCTTACCGAGGTCCGGGCGCCACAGGATGGGTACGTCACCAAACTCAGTGTCGGCGAAGGCATGTTCATCGAGCCCGGAACCACGGTCTTCAGCCTCGCCGACCTGTCCTCGATCTGGGTCATGGTCGATATTTTCGAGGACCAGGCGGGTTGGGTGGAAGAGGGTCAGAGCGCGGTCATGACCCTGCCGTTTGTTCCGGGGCGGACGTGGCAGGGCGCGGTCGACTATGTCTATCCCACGGTCCGGCCCGAAAGCCGCACGGTTCGGGTGCGCCTTGCGTTCGCGAACGCGGACCAAACGCTCAAGCCAAACATGTATGCCGAGGTTCAACTGTCCGCGGCTCCCCGGGGAAATCTCCTCAACATCCCGAGGGAGGCGCTGATCCGGACAGGCCGGTCGGAGCGTGTGATCCTGGCGCTCGACGACGGCCGGTTCCGGCCAGCGAAAGTGGTCTCGGGAATCGAATCCGGCGACCGGATCGAAATCCTTTCGGGACTCCGGGAGGGCGAGAGGATTGTCACCTCCGGGCAGTTCCTGCTCGATTCCGAAGCAAGCCTTGCCGGCACCTTTCTGCGCATGGGCGCGGGAGGGGAAACGGAACAGCCCGCCGCGCCCACGCCGCCGATCACCGGCATGGGCACGGTGAATTCAGTCATGGCGGGGCACGGCATGGTCAACCTGACCCACAACGCCATCGAGGCCCTGGACTGGTCCGCCATGACCATGGACTTCAGGGTCGAGCACAGTGTCGATCTCGGCGGCATTGCGGTGGGCGATCATGTGTCCTTTGCGCTCAAGGCCGATCCCGAAGGCGGCTATGTGATCTCCGCCATCGAAAAGATGCGGCACTGATGCGCCCGCGAGGAGAAACAGGATGATCGCAAATCTTATCCGCTGGTCGCTCGCCAACCGCTTCCTGGTGGTGATGCTGGCCGTGCTGCTAGGTGCCTGGGGGCTTTACGCGGTGGGCAAGACGCCTCTCGACGCCATCCCGGACCTTTCCGATGTCCAGGTGATCATCAAGACCACCTATCCGGGCCAGGCGCCCCAGGTGGTCGAGGATCAGGTGACCTATCCCCTGACCACCGCCATGCTGGCCGTGCCGGGGGCGGTCACCGTGCGCGGCTATTCGTTCTTCAACGATTCCTACGTCTATATCCTCTTCGAGGACGGGACCGATCTTTACTGGGCCCGCTCGCGGGTGCTCGAATATCTGAGCCAGGTGGCGCCCCTGCTGCCGGACGGCGCGCGCCCGGCGCTCGGGCCGGATGCGACCGGCGTCGGCTGGGTCTACCAGTACGCCCTGATCGACCGCACGGGCCGGCACGACCTCTCCGCGCTCCGCGGCCTCCAGGACTGGTTCCTCAAATTCGAATTGCAGACGGTCGAGGGAGTGGCGGAAGTCGCCACCATTGGCGGCATGGTCAAGCAGTATCAGGTGGTCGTCGATCCAAATCGCCTGCGCGCTTACGATATACCCCTCACCAAAATCCGCGACGCTATCCGCCTTGGCAATCAGGAGACCGGCGGCCGGGTGATCGAAATGGCCGAGGCCGAATATATGGTCCGCGCCTCGGGCTATATCGATGATTTGGATGATCTGAAAAAAATCCCCCTGGGCCATACCGAAATGGGCACGCCAATCTTCCTCGAAGACCTTGCCGAAATCCGGCTCGGTCCCGAGTTGCGCCGGGGCATCGGTGAGCTGAATGGCGAGGGCGAGGCGGTGGGCGGCGTCATCATCATGCGGTTCGGGGAAAACGCGCTCGCCACCATCGGCCGGGTCAAGGAAAAGCTCGAGATTCTCAAGCGAAGCCTGCCGGAAGGCGTCGAGATCGTCGAGACCTATGACCGCTCGGCGCTTATCGAGCGTGCGGTCTCGACGCTGAACGAGAAGCTCATCGAAGAGTTCATCGCCGTCGCTTTGGTGTGTGCTCTCTTTCTCTTTCACCTGCGGTCGGCGCTCGTCGTTGTGTTGAGCCTGCCGCTCGGCATCGTCGCCGCCTTCATCGTCATGAACGGCCAGGGCATCAATGCCAACATTATGTCCCTGGGCGGCATCGCGATCGCCATCGGCGCCATGGTCGACGCCACCATCGTGATGATCGAGAATCTGCACAAGCATATGGAGCGGGAATCGCTGACGCCCGAGAACCGCTGGCGCATCGTTGCAAAGGCCGCCGTCGAGGTGGGTCCGCCGCTCTTTTTCTCGCTCCTCATCATCACGTTTTCCTTCGTGCCGATCTTTGTGCTGGAAGCGCAGGAGGGCCGCCTCTTTCGACCCCTGGCGTTTACCAAGACCTACGCCATGGCGGCGGCGGCCGGTCTTTCGGTGACCCTGGTGCCGGTGCTCATGGGCTATTTCATCCGCGGCCGTATCACGCCCGAACATAAGAACCCCATCAACCGGGGCCTGATCGCCGGCTATCGGCCCTTCATCAATCTCGTCCTGAAGCACCCGAAATCCATGGTCGCGGTAACGCTCCTCATCATGGCGAGCGCCGTGTGGCCATTGCGGCACATCGGCAGCGAGTTCATGCCCGACCTCGACGAGGGCGATCTCCTCTACATGCCAAGCGCCTTTCCCGCGGCCTCGGCCGGCAAGATGGCCGAAATCGTGCAGCAGACCAACAGACTGATCATGACGGTTCCGGAGGTGGCGAGTGTTTACGGCAAGGCGGGCCGCGCCGAGACGGCGACGGACCCCGCGCCCCTGACCATGGTCGAGACCACCATCCGCTTGAAACCGCGGGAGGAATGGCGGCCCGGCATGACAACGGAGAAGCTCAAACGCGAACTCGACCGGCTGGTACAGGTCCCGAGCCTCACCAATGTCTGGATCATGCCGATCAAGAATCGCATCGACATGCTGGCGACCGGCATCAAGACGCCTGTGGGCATCAAGGTGGCCGGCCCCGACCTCGACGTTATCGGTGAGATCGGCGAGCTTATCGAAACGGTAATCCGCGACGTGCCGGGCACGGCATCGGTCTATGCCGAGCGGGTGACCGGCGGGCGCTTCATCGATGTCGATATCGACCGCGTGGCCGCCGCCCGCTTCGGGCTCAATATCGCCGACGTTCAGGATATCGTGCAGACCGCTATAGGCGGCATGACCGTGACCCAAAGCGTCGAGGGGCTGGAGCGCTACCCGGTCAATCTGCGCTACCCGCGCGGTATCCGCGATTCCCTCGATCGGCTGAGAGGTCTCCCGGTCGTCACGCCGTTCGGCGCCCAGATTCCACTTGGCAGGCTCGCGACCATCGAGGTCTCGAACGGGCCCGGCGTGGTCCGCAGCGAGAACGCCCGGCTCAATGGCTGGATATATGTCGATATTTCCGGACGCGACATCGGCTCCTATGTGGCCGACGCCCGGAGGGCGGTTCTGGAACAGGTCGACATGCCGCCCGGTTATTCCCTGGCCTGGTCGGGACAATACGAATATATGGAGCGCGCCAGGGAACGCCTCGGCCTCGTGGTGCCGGTAACGCTCGTGATCATATTGCTGTTGTTATATCTGAGTTTCCGTAATCTCACGGCCGTGCTCATCATAATGGGCACACTGCCCCTCGCTTTGGTCGGCGGTATCTGGCTGCTGTATCTTCTTGGCTACAACATGTCGGTGGCCGTCGGAGTGGGGTTCATCGCGCTCGCCGGCGTGGCGGTGGAGATCGGCGTCCTGATGATGGTTTATCTGAATGAAGCGTGGGGACGCAGACGGCGGGAAGCCCGCGAACAAGGCCGGGCCGTGACCGCGGAGGATCTGCGGGCGGCCGTGATCGACGGCGCGCTGCTGCGCGTCCGCCCCATCATGATGACCGTGTCGGTTATCATCGCCGGCCTGCTGCCGATCATGGTTGGCACGGGAACCGGGTCCGAGGTCATGCGCCGCATCGCCGCGCCCATGGTCGGTGGCATGGTCAGCGCCACCGTGCTGACGCTCCTGGTGATCCCCGCCATGTTCCTGTTGTGGAGAGGCATTGGCCTGCCCCGGCAACCCCAGGAGACGCCATATGGCGGCATCTGACAGCGTCACCGGCAGCCAAATCCACCCCGTCAAAAGCCTTTATCAAAATCCGTCTGGCGCCCCTAATCGTTCCGCGCGTACAACCGGATCTCCGGCTCGCCCCTGGACAGGGCGACCATGCGTTCGAATTTGAGCCCCAGTTTTTCAAGGACCCGGATTGATGCGTGGTTATCTGGCGCCGTTATCGCTGCAATGCGCGCAAGCCCAAGAGCGTCTTTTGCATAGGCCATGACCGCCCGGGCCGCTTCGATCGCGTATCCCTGGCCCCAGAATTCGGGCACGAAAGCGAAACCGATGTCGACATCCGCCAGGGTCTCCCTTTTGACCAGCCCGCAATTTCCGATCGGCGTTCCGTCCCCCTTGAGCTCGGCCATGTACATGCCGAAGCCAAACCGGTCATAACTTGCGATCAGGCGTTGCGAAATATACTCGCGGGCGTCATCCCGCGTTCGCACGCCCCGGTCGCCGATAAAGCGCTTGAACGACGGTTCGTTAAGGAGCCGGAGGATAAATTCCCCGTCCCCCGTCGTCACATGACGGAGGGTCAGCCTTTCTGTTTCAACGATCTTCATTGCAATACCACTTATCGCTTCATCGCATCACGGGTCAATGGGTGCGGTCGAACTTCTCGAAGGTGGTTGGAACCGGGCTTATTACGGTGAATGCGTTTTTCCCGATTCCGGCGGCCCGGCCAACCGGGGCGGCAGCCGCCACCGAGGCAGAGAACAAGGGGCCCAGAATCAATGCAGCACCGCGCCTGACAGCGACCGCGGTGGCTTCAGCCGCTCTGTCCGGCGTGCCCGCGGTATCGATCGGCATCAGCACCAGTCCCGGCCCTCCCATGTCGAACAGGGCCATTTGCGCGGCATTGAGAAAAGCCTGCCCAATTTCGGCATGGACACCGCTGAGGGGCAGCAACAGGGCAATGCGGACGCCCCCGTCACTGACCTCTCTTGTCGAATCTTGCCCGGTGAAAAGCATCCTGGTCGCGGCCCAGGCCGGCAACTCGTTGAGTTGAGCCAACGCCGCCGCCGATCGCAATAATCCGTTCCACGTTGCTTTCGTTGACGAAACGATGCCGCCCGGCTTTGACGGGATTCATACTTGCGCGCTCATGCGGGCGGCGGACTCAGAGCTTCAGATCGTTTTTGTCGCGGCCCTGTCCGCGACCCACCCCTTCGACATCCTTGAGCGTGTGCCGCCGGCCGACAAACTCCTGTACCTTCAGAAGCCGTTTCATGCGCTGGAAGTCCAACAGCTTGCGGTCTCGCTCGCCGCGCGGTGGGAATTTGACACGGCTTTCCAGCATATCGGCATGGCCCAGCGGCCGGAGCGCGAACCGCATGGCGATATTCTGGCGAGCATGTCAGGCTCTGGCCAGGTCGGAATTTTGAGATTTGACGCCGACTATCGGCTCATTAGCGCCAGCAAGAGCATGCCGGGCCTGATGTCCGAAATGGCCGATCTTTTTGTCCCCGGCACCCATTACGAGCAAATCCTTTGGCGGATCGAGCAAATCCAGCCGGGGGCCATTTCGTCCGGAATTCCCACAGCCCGTTTTCCGGCCCCGGATGCCTCGCGTTTCGCTGACCAGCCAGGGCAGAGGCTTCTGAAACTGGGGGACGGACGCTGCATTCTTGTGGTCATGAGCCAGGATTCTGTCGGCCATAGTTACTGTTTGTGCCTTGATGTAAGCGACGTTTTCAATTCAGAAGCCGAACAGACCTCCGCGCGCCACCAACTGGAACTCGCGCAGGTCATGGCCGGGTGCTGCCGGATGCTTGGCCTGACGCCATGAACTCTCCGACATCCCGGTGAAGATTGTCCTTAATCGTTTCAACAAGAGCCTCGCCGGACCGGTGGGCATCGACGACGCGGAAGAAGCGCTTGGCCGGAAATTCGACTTTATCGTGCACAACGACTATCGGACCGTCTGCAACGCCCAGGACCTCGGCGTTGCGCTGTCGAGGGTCAAGAGGAAGACAAAGGTCAACGCCGACATCAGGAACATCACCGACGGGTTGCTCACGCAGTTCCGGCAACAGAACCGCCGGATTGAACCCGGAGCAGGATCCTAGGACCCTGGGCAAGGAACCGGACAATGGCGATATTTTCTCGCCGATCGGATAAGGAGTCACAAGACCGGACAAGCCCCGCGACGCCGGACGATGGGTTTATCACGGTGTCCGGCGCCAGTGGCCGCGGGCCGATCACCCATTCTGGCGGTCTGCTGGCGTCCAGGCATACCGAACTCAAGGTGGCGCTCCATCAGCGTCTCCTGGACATGATCAATCTTTCGGTCATCGATAAGATGCGGCCCGATGAGTTCCGCAAGGAGATCGGCGAGATCGTCCAGGAACTGCTGCTCGAAGAGAACAAGCCGCTTAACCTTTCGGAACGCACCCAGCTGGTCAATGACATTCTCGACGAGTTGCTGGGACTGGGGCCCATCGAACCTTTGTTCAAGGACGACCGGCACCTGATGCGGATCATCGGCAAAATCGTCTCCGGGGTCGGCCGGCGGATCGATGAATCGCAGCCCATGGTCGATGCGCGCCTGACCGACGGCTCCCGCGTCAACGCCATCATCCCACCGCTGGCCGTCGATGGCCCGCTGCTGTCGATCCGCAAATTTGCCACGATCCCCATCGACATGAGAAAACTGGTCGAGATCGCAACCATAACCCCCGAAATCGCCGAGCTCCTGCAGGGCATCGTAAGGAGCCGGCGCAATGTTCTTATCTCGGGCGGTACGGGCAGCGGCAAAACGACCATGCTCAACGCAATATCGGCCTTCATCGACGGGCGCGAGCGAATCATCACAATCGAAGACGCGGCCGAGTTGCAGCTACAGCAAATCCACGTCGGTCGTCTGGAAACCCGCCCCGCCAATATCGAGGGCAGCGGCGAGATCACCCAACGCGACCTGGTCCGGAACGCGCTGCGCATGCGGCCCGACCGGATCATCGTCGGTGAGGTCCGTGGCGGTGAGGCGTTCGACATGCTTCAGGCCATGAATACCGGCCATGAAGGATCGATGACCACCGTCCATGCCAACACCTGCCGCGACGCGCTGGGCCGGGTCGAACAAATGATCGGCATGGCGGGCCTGGACCTGCCGCCGCGCTCGATGAGAAGCCAGATGTCCTCGGCGCTGCATGTCGTGGTTCAGCTCGAACGCATGAGCGACGGACGCCGCCGCATGGTCAGCCTCAGCGAAATAACCGGAATGGAGGGCGAGGTAATCGCGATGCAGGAAATCTTCCGGTTCACGCGGGAATCGACCGGTTCAGACGGAACCATACACGGCTATTACGAAGCCACCGGAATCCGGCCCAAATTCATGCAGGAGTTCATCTCCCGGGGCATCGACGTCTCGCCGGATATTTTTAGCCCTGAACGCCATTTGCAGTAGGTCCGACAATGCCTTTTGAACCGATTTATTTTCTGTACGGAGCTGTTTTTCTCGGCGCTCTCCTGCTGGTCGAGGGTCTTTATTATCTGGTTGCCGACCGGCGCATCGGCCGCATCAGGGCCAACCGTCGCCTGGGATTGTCGAGCCCCGGAACAAACTCCCGGGACGTGCTGGAGATTTTGCGGCGGGCGCCAGCGGCAAGAGCGCATGGTCTTGGGCTTCCGGGTCAAGTCTATATTTGGTTCGACCGTCTGATCACCCATGCCGGCCTGACGATTTCAACCAGGCGCATGCTCATGATAATGGGTGGCCTTGCCGCACTGGCCTATTTTTTCATGCTGCTTTTCGCCGACTGGCAGCGCTGCATCGTGCACTGGTACCGCAACATCTTCAGCCACGTG
>JBHHWG010000033.1:0-27483 GCA_046756385.1 Sphingomonadales bacterium
TGTTGTGTCGTTTTTTTGTCGTCATGCCGACGTCCTCAGTTGCTTCGAAGCAAACTCATATCCTGCCTTGCGTTCGGCCTTGGCCTGGTACATGGCCCGGTCGGCGGTCTCCACCAGTTGGTCGAGGTCGCGCGGATGCTCGGGGTCGCTGATCGCAATGCCGATGGACAGCGACAAAGGCGGCTCCACCGCGCCGGCAAGTTGGCGTAACTGCTTGCCGGCCTCATGCAGTCGCCTGGCGGTGTCGGCCGCTACTTGTTCATCCGCGTTTTCAAGCCAAAGCGCGAATTCGTCGCCGCCAACGCGTGCCGCAATGTCGAGGGGCCGGGTGCCAGTGGTCAGAATTTCGCCGAACCTCCGGAGCACATTGTCGCCGCACAGATGGCCGTGGGAGTCGTTGACCTGCTTGAAGTTATCGAGATCAACAAAGAGCAGCGCCGCTTTTTCGCCACTTCTTTTTTGATGAAGAATGCGATTACCGATCTCTGCTCCAAAGGAGCTCTTATTAAGCAGTCCGGTCAAGGGATCGACCCTCGAAAGTCCCTCCAGTTCCTCATGCCGCTCAATCTGCTCCATGACGACGCCCAATTGATTGGCGACCCCGGCGAGCAACTCCCTGTCGGTTTCGGACCAGTCCTCGTTCTTCACATCGCGCGCCAGGCAGATCACGCCGTTTTTGGATCGGCGATGCCGGGACAGAGCAAGCAAAAAGCGATGGCGTGCGGTCGAAAGCCGGACCATGCCGTCGTCGCCAGTCTGGTCCGCGGCAGTCTCGAGGTGACCCCGCACGGCGGCGAAGACTTGATCCGGGTCCTCGCTTCCGGCGGCCTGATCCTCGCTTCCGGCGAAATGTGTTGCGCCCGGCTGCGGCGTGCCGTTTTTCAGACGCCACAAGCGGCAGTGGCTCGAACCAGTCGCCCGTGCGGTCTGCTGAGCCGCAAGGGGCAAAATATCGATCGGATTCACGACCTCGCGCATCGCTGAAACAATTTGATTCAGGGTCTTCTCTCTTTTTTTCGCCGCGCCCAGCGCGGCATCGAGCCGGCGCTGTTCGGTCACGTCCCGACACACGCCCCGGCTTCCAAAAAGCCGGCCGCAGCCGTCGGTGATGGGAACCGCCGAAACCAGGACGCACGCCGCCTCGCCGTCCTGACGCCGAAGCCACACTTCCGTGTCTTCCTGAGGATGATTGGTCGTGAACGGCGATGCCGCCGGCTTTGGGTAATCCGGGTGCAGAAGTCGCTCCGGCGCCATGCCGTTCAGATCGGCAAGCGGGTATCCCAAAGCCCCATCGCGCGAGACAAAGCACAGCGCCCCCGTGGCATCGGTTTCCCAGGCGAAATCCGATGAACAGTTCACCAGATCCTTGAACCGCTGGCGCGATTCCACCAGCGCATGCGTCAGATTGTTCTCAAACGTTGTTTCGCGGGCCAGCAGAACAACGAACGGCGGATAAGAATTGCCCTTGAGCCCGCACAGCACGACGCCCTGAAATTGGCGGTCCACCTTTTCGATCGCCAACGAAATCTTTCCCGAAAACGGGGTTCCGCTTGAAAGGCACTGTGCCGCCAGTTCGGTCAAGGCAGGCACTTCGTCCCGCTCAAAGGCGTCGACCAGAAACCAGGCAGGGGCGTTGGACTTCAAAACCTTTCCATCCGACCCGAGAAGGAGCGCCGGACCAGGATAGGCCTCGACCAATCCCTCCGCGTCCAGTCGTGCCGCCCGCCTGTCGTGCTTCGATCGTTTGCCTGGGGCCGGGATAAGGTCCATCATGAGTTTCGCCCCGTTACTGAATGCCAAGAAAAGCGGTTGCCAGGCTTTTAAATGCCTGATCTCCGACGCCTCCGCGGACTTGAGGCATCCTCTGTCCAGTTCAGATAAGGTTAATATCGCCCCCTTAATACTCAATTAAAAACTCGCAACCACATGAAACGCTTCCCGGAAAAGGACTGTCGGCGTGCGCGACTCAGGGTGAATTAAGCTTACTTGGTCTGTAATGATCACGGCCGCGCGTTTGCTGGTCAAAAAATGCAGGAAAGACCGGCCAGCCCGAATCGACCTCTGCCAGCCCGTCGAATACCCGCAAGCTGCGCGCAAAAACGCATGTTAACACCATGTTTTTCAAGATAAATTACAAAAACGCCCCCCGGTTTTGGGGACTCGCGCTTCGAATGCTTCAGGCTCTCGTCGTCCTGAAGACACGAAAAATTAAGCCCTTGACGATTATTTTCGTCAGGATAATGATGGTTTCAGACCGTGGAAGGGTCGCTCATATTTATTCATTGTTAGCATTTGAGTGCCATTGAATAGAGTTATATTTCGTGGGCCGAGCTGGATCGCCCTCTGGCGTTATGACCAATATGGACTTCCTGGCGATTCGCGCCTGTCGATATCATCCGAATTCGACGGTTCTTGCAGATTGTTAGTGCAGGTTTGGAGGGGCTTCGATTAATGTTCTTTTGCTGCGGAAAGTCGGGACATTACGACGCGGACAGGCCGGCGTCGCGATGGCCCCGAAGGGACCGCGGCACTCAGTAACAACTGCGGTAGTGTCACAGATGTCGCCGAATTCGACATATAGGAAGACCAAACCGCGTATATGGAGCGGGTAATGACAAAAATGGGCACCAAACCCAAGTCCGATATTGAGATTGCACATTCGGCTTCGATGAAGCCAATTATCGACATTGCCGCCGAGCGGTTCGACATTCCGGCGGATCAACTGGAGCCCTACGGCCACTACAAGGCGAAGCTGTCGCTCGAATATATCGAAAAACTTCCGGACAATCCGGACGCCAAGCTGATTCTTGTCACCGCCATGACGCCGACCACCGCCGGCGAGGGCAAGACCACGACCACCGTCGGGCTGGGCGACGCATTGAACCGGATCGGCAAAAAGGCGGCGATTTGCCTGCGCGAGCCGTCCCTTGGGCCCTGTTTCGGCATGAAGGGCGGGGCCGCCGGCGGCGGCTTTGCCCAGGTTGTGCCGATGGAGGACATCAACCTTCACTTTACCGGCGATTTTCATGCGATCGGGGCCGCCAACAATCTGCTCGCCGCGTTGATCGACAATCATATCTACTGGAATAATTCACTGGGGCTCGATTCCCGTCGAGTGACCTGGCGCCGCGCGGTCGACATGAATGATCGGGCGCTTAGAAAAATCGTCAATTCGCAAGGTGGCATCGCCAACGGCTTCCCCCGCGAGGACGGCTTCGACATCACGGTGGCGTCCGAGGTGATGGCGATTTTCTGCCTGGCCACCGACCTGAAGGATATGCAGCGCCGGCTCGGCAATATCATCGTTGGCTACACCCGCGACCGGGAGCCCGTATATGCCAAGGAGCTCAAGGCGCAGGGGTCGATGACCGCGCTGCTCAAGGATGCTCTGAAACCAAATCTGGTTCAGACGCTGGAGAACAATCCAGCCTTCATTCACGGCGGTCCGTTTGCCAATATCGCCCATGGCTGCAACTCAGTGATCGCGACTCGTGCCGCCCTCAAGATTTCCGATTACGTCGTCACGGAAGCGGGCTTTGGCGCCGACCTCGGGGCTGAGAAATTCTTTGATATTAAATGCCGCAAGGCGGGTCTCGACCCGGACGCCGTGGTCATTGTCGCCACGGTCCGGGCGCTGAAGATGCACGGCGGGGCGCCAAAGACGGATCTGGGCGAGGAAAATCTGGTGGCCCTGGAAAAGGGCTGCGCCAATCTCGCCCGGCATATTGAAAATGTCCGCTCCTATGGCGTTCCGCTGGTTGTCGCCATCAACCGGTTCAGCGCCGATACGGACGCGGAAGTCGATCTGGTGCGTCAGCTTTGCGCCGAGCTCGACGCCGAGGCGATTGAATGCACCCACTGGTCCGATGGCGGCGCCGGCGCCGAGGCGTTGGCCAACAGCGTGGCCAGGCTTGCCGAGGAAGACCGCCCGTCGTCGTTTACGTTGCTTTATCCAGACGACATGCCGTTATGGGACAAGGTCCGAACCATTGCCCAACGGACTTACGGCGCCCAGGGCATCATCGCCGACAAGAAGGTTCGGGCGCAGTTCCAGGACCTGCAGAAACGCGGCTTCGGTCATTATCCGATCTGTGTCGCCAAGACTCAGTACAGCTTTTCGACCGATGCGAATCTCAAGGGCGCGCCCTCGAATCACGTGGTTCCGATTCGCGAGATCAGGCTTGCCAATGGCGCCGAGTTTCTGGTGGTCGTGTGTGGTGAGATCATGACGATGCCGGGCCTGCCCAGAGCACCGGCGGCCCATCAAATAGAGGTCGCCGAAGATGGGCGAATTGCCGGCTTGTTCTGATACGGGACGGCGAACCTGGGGAAGGAGCCCGGGGCCGGCCGGCTTTTGGTCATCGGGTGAGAGCGAAGAAGACGGACGCTCAAATTTCCGTCTGACTGGGGAAAGGGTCGTCCCGTGGGACGATTGGTGGATTGGTTATGGTGGAGGGCCAAATGGCATCCAAGGAAGAGATTTTTGAAAAGCTTGCCGAAGCTGTGCTGTGGGGCGAGGAAGACGACGCCGCGGACTTTGCGCAGCAGGCGCTGGACATAGGCGTCGAACCCAAGTCGGTCATCAAGGACGGGATGTCGCCAGGGGTTCAGGAAGCCGGAGAGAAATTCAATGAGGGGGAATTTTTTCTGCCCGAATTGATGCTTGCCGGCGAGGCCATGAAGGCGGGCCTGAAGGTGGTCATGCCGGTCATGCTTGCCGAGCTTGAGGGCAGCGCAATGGAATCCCGCGGCAAGATCATGCTCGGTACCGTGGAAGGGGATGTTCACGATATCGGCAAGAATATTTGCCTGGCGCTTTTAACCGCTGAAGGGTTCGAGACGATCGACATGGGCGTTGACGTCGAACTTGACGACATCGTTGAAAAAGTCCGGGCGGAAAAGCCCGACATCTTTGGTTTGGGCTCCTATATGACCACCACAATGGTTCATATCCCGCCGGCGATTGAGCGCCTGCGCGAAGAAGGGTTGGCCGAAAATACGGTGCTGTTGGCAGGCGGTGTGGCGGTGAATCGCCGTTGGTCGAAGGAATTCGCCAAGGCTGACGGCTATGGTGACGACGCCTGGGAAATGATCGCGCTGTGCAAGAAGATTGCCGATGCAGCCCCTGCCGACCGGGTCAAGGTCGCCAATGAAGCTTCGTTTGGCGACTTGTCATTCAAGATGTAACTGATGCAACGAATCGTGGCTCTGAACCCGTCCAATGCGCTTGAGGCAATGATGATCAGTCGGTGATGTTCAGGCCGCTGCAGACTCCGGCCATCCGGGACAACTGCAAGGAAGGATATTCGACATGGCGACGACGTTAGAGGAACGGCTGGCAATGGTTGAACAGGTCCGGTCTCATGAAGACTGGACGGACCCGCTGGCCAACGAGCCTTCACCAGACGAGCAGATGCAGCAAATGATGCCGATGGTGATGGCGACCCTGGAAAAAAGGGATCGCGGCGAAACACTCAATCGAATGGAACGAACCCTGATGGTCGGCACCGGCAATACGCCCGACCGGATTCCGACCTATTCCTTCTTCACCGATGGACCGGCCAACCTGTACGGCTATACCTGTCGGCAAGTCGAGCGCGACCCGAAACTTCATGCTGAAATCGTCGAACGATGGACCGAGGAATTCGGTTTTGCCGCGTTGGGCGAAGGCATTGATACCATGAACTCGGAAATCGAGGCCATGGGACTCGTCAAAATGAAGTTCCCGGAAAATGCGCCCGGCGACATCAAAATCCGGCATTTCGATGACATGGACGACGACACCGTCCTTAAGGTCTGGGAAGAGGCGGCGGAGCGGTTCAATCCGTTTACCGACGGCCGGCTGCCGCGACGGGTCGAACTGTATCAGCATTTGACCGAAAATCTCGGCAAGCGAGGGTGGCCGGTACTCGCGTCTCCGTCCGCGACCTTCGCCCAAACCGTCAACGCGCTCGGCTTCAAACGCACTGTTCACTGGATGCGGCGCAAGCCCGAGCTGTTCCATCAGGCCATTCAGACCCAGCTCAAGGCCAACACCAAATGGTTCCGCGCTCTCAAGTCGCTGGGCGTCACCTTCATGATCAGCATCGACGCCTGGAACGCGGTGCCGAACTTCCGGCCGACTCAGCTTTTCGAATTTGAAAAGCCCTATGTCAAGCCGCTGATCGATGCGGTCGCGCCGATGCGCGTGATTTACTTCTATTGGGGTCTGGCGGCCTCCGGATCGGCCGATGAAAACGGCAAGGGCGGTTGGATCGAGTTTCTCGAAAAGAGTGCGGAAACAGGCGCTTTCGTTCTTTCCAATCTGGCGCCGGACTACTACACGCCGCCTTCCAACGACCTCAAAACCTACCGCGAAACCGCGAATCGCCTGGGTTGCAGCTACATTACCGGGATCAAGGACGAAGTGCTGCTGTCGGGCACGCCGGACGAGATCCGGGGCGAAATCCGCAAGGTCATCAAGGGCCTCTATCCGTGTAACGACGGTTGCATCATCGTGCCCAACATGGTCCCGATGGGAACGCCTCGTGAGAACATCCATGCCTTCACCAAGGCACTGGAGGATTACGGCACATATCCGATCGACCTGGAGCGGATCGAACACGACGACAAACTGGCGGCGAGTTAATGGCGGCACGGCCCCGTGCCGCCACCTGGCTGGCGCGGGGCCTCGTGCCAAGGCTTTTATTTCAAGGTGCAAGGGGCTTTTTGGATGTTCGTTTTTGAGGCGGAACAGGTTGCGTACGATATTGGCGGCGTCATGGTCGGGGGCCAGCCCGGCGAACACCCCACTGCATTGTGCGCCAGCATTTTCTATATGGGCGACAAGCTGATCCTCGACGAAATGGCGGGCGAATTCGATCAGGAAAAAGCCTATGAAACCGTCGAGGCGATGCGCAACGAGTGCGAAAAGGCGGGGGTGCCGCTAATCATCGATATGATCGGCGGAAGCCCCAAGGCGATGGCCAACTATGTTGAATGGATCGAGCCCACCGGGCTGCCGTTTTTCATTGACGGCACAACGCCCGATGTTCGTCTCGCCGGGGCGCGGAAAGCGGCGGAACTCGGCATCGAAGACCGCGCCCTGTTCAATTCGATCAGTCCGGAGACCAAGCAAAAGGAAATCGACGCGATCAGGGAATTACCGCTCAAGACCTGCATCGTGATGACCCACAACGCCAAGGTGCCGACGGCTCAGGGCAAGTTCGACCTTGCCGGGGAATTGTTGGAGCTGGCCGACAAGGCCGGCTTCTCCCAGTTCATTTTCGATACCGCGGTGCTCGATCTGGTGGAACCCGGTCCGTGCAGCAAGGCGATCTATATGCTCAAGGACAAATATGGCTATCCGGCCGGCTGCTCGCCGACCCATGTCATCATCGACCGCTGGAAAGTCGGACGGAGCAAATACGGCAAGCTCGGTTACACCACCGCGAAGACCAGCCTTGCGACCTCGATCCAGATGATGGGGGCCGATTTCTTCATGTATGGAATCAAGCAACTCGAGATCGTACCGGCCATGGCCATTGTCGACGCGGCCATCGCCTACACCCAGCGTCAGTACAAAATCCGTCCGAAGTCGCGTCCCAACCCGCTGACTTCGCTGATGAGGGCATAACAACGCCATGCTTCGCTTCCGAGCAGGCCAACCGGTGGATCGCGCCAGGCGGGACAACCCTGACCACCGGCCGGAGGCCGCCTTCATCGTCTGTTCGGCGCTGGGCAAGGAAGTGAAGAACATCATCAGGAAATATTCCTGGGATGCTGATTTTTATCCGCTGGATTCACGCTACCACTTATTCCCGGACAAGATTGAAAAAGCCGTCGAGCAACAGTTGAGTAAAACGGACGGCCAATACCGTCGTCGGGTCGTGGTTTACGGTCAGTGTGGCGCCCACAATATGGATGCGATCCTGGCGGCGCATGAGGGGGCGGTCCGGCCGGTCGGACCGCATTGTTACGAGATGTATGGCGGGGCGGCATTCCGCAAGGCGGTCGCCCAAGTGCCGGGCACCTATTTTCTGTCCGACTATCTGGTGCGGGTTTGGGACAAGCTGATTATCCGCGGGCTGAAGCTCGACAAACACCCCAAGCTCATAAAGGTGATGTTCGGGCAATACAAACGGATGATGTATTTCAGCCAGGAACGCGACCAGACCCTCATGGACAAGGCCCGGAAAATAGCCGATTCGCTGAGCCTTGAGCTTGAGGTGCGCCATGTGGGTTATGGCCAGCTCGAGCGACGGTTGTCGGCCATTATGGAGGGGCGGCCGCAACCCGGGATGGAAGCGGCGGAGACCGAAAAATATGATCCGGCGGAAGTCGGCGACAGGTTGTAACGTGACCGGGCCGACGACAGAGATGCACACATGAAGCTTGAAAGGACAGCACCAGTCGTTCCGGACCATGACCGGCAGGTCGCGGCGTCCGCCGCGGTGAGCGTTGTTTTTCAGCCCTCGGGCCGGCGATTCTCGGTTGCCCGGGGTGAGACATTGTTCGAAATTGCGGCCGATGCCGGTGTTGCGGTTGATGCGGTGTGCGGCGGCAACGGTTCGTGCGGCAAATGCAAGGTCCGGATAGCGGACCAGGCGCCGGTCCCCGCGCCCGCCGATTACATGCATTTGACGGGGGGCGAAATGGCGGACGGCTATCGCCTTTCGTGTCAGGTACATGCCGATCGCGATCTGACGGTTCATGTGCCGGCGAACGGCGACCGGGCCAGGGTGCGCATATTGCATCACGGCGTCACCCGCGAGGTCGAGCTGCATCCCAACATCAAGAAGGTTTTCCTGCCCTATTCCAATCCGCGGCACAATGAACATGTCGCCGATTGGGACCGGATACGGGCCACGCTGCCGCGCAAACTGCGGCCCACCGGCATACCGCTGGACCTGCTGCGGGCCTTGCCCGCGCTGTGCCGGGACGAGGCCGGCATGACCCTGGTGCTGGCGGGCCGAAACGTCATTGGTATCGAGCCCGGCAACACCTCCGCCCGGAATTATGGCGTTGCTTTCGACATCGGATCGACCACCATCGTCGGATTCCTGATTGACCTTTCGACCGGGCAAGAAGTCGCGACCGCGTCGGCGGCCAACAAACAGGCCGCCTATGGCGACGATATCGTCGGGCGATTGAGCCGGGCGCAGCGCAACGCCGAGGGGCTGGCGAGATTGCACGACATGTTGATCGAGCAGCTCAACGCCATTCTCGGCGAGCTCGCCGCCAAAGCCGATGGCGGTCGTGGGTCGATCAATGAAGTGACGATCGTCGGCAACATGGCGATGCATCATTTCTTGTTGAAGCTCGATACGACCTACCTCGGACTGGCGCCCTATGCGCCGGTGCTACGGAACTCGATGGACGTTGAGGCAAGCGAGCTTGGCCTCGATTTGCGGGCGAGAACGCCGGTCTTCGTACTGCCGAACATTGCCGGTTTCGTGGGCTCCGACACCGTGGGCGTGATGCTGGCCACCGAAATTGCCGGTTCCAGGGAATACCGCATGGCGATCGACGTCGGCACCAATGGCGAAATAGTGCTGGCCAACCGTCGGAGGACGATCGCCTGCTCGGCGCCGGCGGGCCCGGCGCTCGAAGGGGCGCGCATCAAGATGGGCATGCGCGCCGCACCCGGCGCCATCGACCATGTCCGGATCGACGACGACGTCCATTTCACGGTCATTGGCGATATTCCCCCGGTCGGCATTTGCGGTTCGGCCCTGATCGATATTGCGGCTCAGCTTTGCCAGGTCGGATTGCTCTCCGCATCCGGGGCGTTCCTGCGCCACGCAGAGCTGGCCGACACGGTGCCGGCCACCTTGCGAAAGCGGCTGGTCGAGGCGAAAAACCGGCGCGACAGTTATTTCCTGCTGGCCCTTGCCGCCGACACCGGCGCCGAGCGCGACATCATCTTCACCCAGCAGGACGTGCGGGAATGCCAACTGGCGAAAGGCGCCATTCGCGCCGGCACGATGCTGCTTCTCGATGAGATGGGGATCGGGGTTGACGATTTGGAAACCGTGATGCTGGCGGGAGCTTTCGGCAACTTCCTGGACTCCGGCAACGCAAGGCGGGCCGGGCTGACGCCGCCGGTGCCACTGGAGCGAATCCAGTCCGTGGGCAACGCCGCCGGCGTCGGCGCCAAGCTGGCGCTGGTTTCGGTCGTCGAGCGCCGGAACGCCATTCGGCTGGCGGGCCGAGCCGAACATATCCAGCTCAGCGGCTCGGAGAAATTCCAAAAGGCCTTTGCGCAGGCCATGAAATTTCCACAATTGTAGTAATTAGTAGAAGGAGAACCAAACATCATGGATGCATTCGAACGCGTTTATAGCGCCTTGAAAGGCAAGCCGGTCGATCGGCTTCCGGTATTCCCCCAGATCGGCGATCACGCCGGGATCATCAAGGGGCTGACATACGACGTCATGTACAAGGATGCCGAGGCGGCCGCCCAGGCCCACCTCGATGCCGTCAAGCTTTATGGCTTCGACGTTGTCACAATTCAGGTCGAACCGAGTTGGCCCATAGCCGAGGCCTGCGGCGCCGGCGTGACCTACCCGCCCCTTAAATGCCCATGGATCACCGATTATCTGATCCAGGACGTCGAAGGCATCGACGCCCTCGAAGTGCCGGATTTCATGGCCACATTGTCGACCCGCACAATGATCGAAGGCACCCGGATTCTGGCCGAGCGCGCCACTGTTCCGGTGGTTGCGTTCATGACCGGGCCGCTGACCTTCGCCCTCCAGCTCATGCCTTATGACAAGCTGATCAAGATGATGGTCAAGGACCCCGACTCGGTGCACCGGCTGGTCACGAAGTCGACCGCAATCGGCGAAGCCTACAGCAAGGCGCTGAAGGAGGCCGGCGCCACCATTCTCATGATCTGCGAGCACGACACCCAGATGATGGGTCCCAGGCACGTCTATGAGTTCAGCATCAAATATTATGAGCCGCTGCTCAATATCTATGATTACAACATGATTCACATGTGTGGCCGGGTGACCGCGCACATGAAAGCCAATCGCGATGCGTTGATCGCCCTGGGCAAGATCGACATGATCAATGTCGGCCACGACGTGAATCTCGCGGAAATGCGTGAGGTGTTCGGCGACGAAATCGGCATTGCCGGCAACATCGATCACATCGGCCTGTTGCCGCTCGCCGGCAAGGATGAAGTGGCCGATTCCTGCCGCACGTCGATTGATGAAGTGGGCGGCCATCAGACGCGGCGCTACATGCTGGCGCCGGGCTGCGAGATTACCGCCGACACGCCGACGGAGAACATCAAGGCCTATGTTGACGCCGCAAAGGGGAAATAGCGGCTCTCCTGAGCGCGGCCTTGCCGCCGCTTGATCGTTGGAAAAATCGTCCGCATTGCACCGCCGCTCGGGCGGATGCAGTGCGCTCGATCTTCCGGTGCGCGCTTGTGCCGGAGATTTGCACGCCGACAGCATTGCCTCTTGCCCCGGTCGGCCGAATCGAACACATTCTGTTGATGATAAAGACACCGTTACAGCCAGTCCCTGAACCCGACGCCTTCGAAACCTGGATTTTCGATCTCGACAACACCTTGTATCCGTCGGACAGTAACCTGCTCGGCGAGGTCGTCGGTCGCATGACCGAATATGTTGCCGAGCATTTGGGCATCGATCACGAGCGAGCCTGCGAGGTTCGCCATGCGTTGTTTACCACCTACGGCACTACCCTGCGTGGTCTGATGACCGAGCACGGCGTCGACCCCGGCGGCTTTCTCGAATATGTCCACGATATCGATTTCTCGGCGGTGGCGGCCGATGAGCCCCTGGCTCGCGCCCTTGATCGGCTGCCGGGTCGCAAGGTGGTGTTCACCAATGCTTCGCTTGACTATGCCGAAAAGGTGATCGAGCGGATTGGTCTGGCCGGTCATTTCGACGGCGTTTTCGATGTCATCGCCGCAGGATATGTGCCGAAGCCGGCGCCCGAGACCTATCGGAAAATGCTGGCTCATTTCGAGATCGACCCGACATCGGCGGTGATGTTCGAGGATATCGCCAAAAACCTTGTCCCCGCCTCGGCCCTGGGCATGACCACGGTATGGGTGCCCACCAGCAACGACTGGGCGCGCGAGCATACCGAAAACGGGCATATCGACTATACGGTCGAAAATCTGACCGACTGGCTGTTCGCCCTGGCGGGCATGGTCTAGTGGATTTTTCAAGGTCTCAAAACATGAATGTCACCGAGTTGGAACCGATCATCGACGCCGCATGGGAAGACCGGGCATCGGTCGGCCCGTCAACGGTTGGCGCGGTGCGCGACGCTGTCGCTGCCGCGCTCGATGCCCTCGATACCGGCCGCGCGCGGGTCGCGGTCAAGCTGGACGGCCAATGGCGGGTGCGGCAATGGCTAAAGAAAGCGGTGCTGCTGTCGTTTCGTCTCAATCCGTCCGAATTTATCCCCGGCGGGCCCGGAACCGACACCGGGTGGTTCGACAAGGTGCCGTCCAAATTCGCCGGTTGGGACCAGGCACGATTTGAGGAAGCCGGATTCCGCGCCGTGCCGGGCGCGATTGTGCGCCGTGCGGCTTATATAGCGCCGGGGGTGGTGCTGATGCCCAGTTTCGTCAATATCGGCGCCTATGTCGGCGCGGGAACAATGATCGATGGCTGGGCGACCGTCGGTTCTTGCGCCCAGATCGGCAAGGACTGCCATATTTCAGGCGGCGCCGGCATCGGCGGGGTGCTGGAGCCGTTGCAGGCCAACCCGGTGATCATCGAAGACAACTGCTTCATCGGGGCCCGCGCCGAAGTCGCGGAAGGGGTGATCGTCGAACAAGGCTCGGTGCTGTCGATGGGGGTTTATATCGGCGCCTCGACCAAAATCGTTGATCGCCACAGCGGTGAGGTTTTTTATGGCCGGGTGCCGTCTTTTTCGGTGGTGGTGCCGGGCACGGTGGCCGGCAAGCCCCTGGCGGACGGCTCGCCCGGCCCCGGCCTGTATGCGGCGGTGATCGTCAAACGGGTCGACGCCAGGACCCGCGCCAAGACCTCCCCCAACGATCTGTTGCGCGATTGAGGGCCGGACCACGCCGATGACGATCGATCCCGTTCAGTTAACAGCGGAGCTTGTAAGGGCGCCAAGCGTGACGCCGGATGTGGGCGCGGGCCTCGATCTGCTCACGAAAATTCTGGAGGGGCTGGGATTCCAGTGTTCCAGAATGGTGTTCAGCGAGGCGGGCACTCCCGATGTCGACAATCTTTATGCGCGGATCGGAACCACCCGACCCAATTTCTGTTTCGCCGGCCATATGGATGTCGTGCCGGCCGGAGACGAAGCCGGCTGGACGGTCGATCCGTTCGGCGGGCAGATCATCGATGGCGTTCTCTATGGCCGCGGCGCCAGCGATATGAAGGGGGCCATCGCCGCCTTCACCGCCGCCGCCGAGCGGTTTTTGGCCCGCAAGGCAGGAACCGGATTCGGCTCGCTCAGTCTGTTGATCACCGGCGATGAGGAAGGCCCCGCCATCAACGGCACAGCCAAGGTTCTTGACTGGATGGCTGATCGAGGCGAGATCATCGACGCCTGCCTGGTCGGCGAGCCCACCAATCCGGCGCGGCTTGGCCAGGCGATCAAGGTCGGTCGGCGTGGCAGCCTCAATTGCCGGCTGACAGTGCCGGGCGCTCAGGGGCATGTCGCTTACCCCGACAAGGCCGATAATCCATTGCCCAGGCTGATCAAGATGCTGGGCCGGATCACCGATGCCGTGCTCGACCAGGGGACTGAATATTTCGACGCCTCGAATCTCGAGGTGACCTCGATCGATGTCGGCAATCCGGCCCATAATGTCATCCCGGCCCGCGCCGAGGCCAAATTCAATATCCGGTTCAATGACCTTCATGGCAGGGAATCGCTGGTTGCCTGGCTCCATGACCGGTTTTCGGCGATCGGCGGGGCCTATGAGCTCGATGCCCATATGACCGGCGCAGCCTTCCTCTCACCGCCCGGGCATCTGGCCAGAACCATCCAGGCCGCGGTCACCCGTGTGTTGGGGAGAGAGCCCGGATTCAGCACCACCGGCGGCACCTCGGACGCCCGATACATCAAGGATGTGTGCCCGGTGGCCGAATTCGGCCTCACCGGACAATCGATCCACAAGCTCGATGAACATGTGGCGGTCGCCGATCTTGAAAAGCTGACCGACATCTACGCCGAAATTCTGAATCGTTTTTTCCGGGACCAGTAAAGTGCCGACACCCGACCCAGTTCCCATGAGCATCCAGCAATATGTCCTTCGGTCGGTTTACGGCGCGTGGCGCTTTGCGCTGATGGACAAAACGGCGCTGGGCTGGTTCGATCTGACCGCCGCCGGATTTTGGCGTTCGTTCGGCGCGGCTCTGATCGTGGCGCCGTTTTATTTCCTGGTGACCCTGGCGCCTGCCGGTGATTCAACCATGGAGCAGTCGGCCGCAATCGGTTTGTCGGCGAGTCTTCTGATCTATGTGACGACCTGGGTGGCGTTTCCGCTGCTCATGGCTTTCATCGCCCGCATGTTATCGCTTTCCCACAGCTACGGCTCGTTCATCATCGTCCACAACTGGTCCCAGGTCGTCATTATTCTGGCCCTGCTGCCGTTGAACCTTGCCGGTTTAATGGGCCTCGGGGAACAGGGAGTGGCCATGGCCGGCTTTCTCGTGGCCACCGGGATTCTTGTCTACAAATGGTTCGTTGCCCGCACCGCTCTCCAGACCACGGCGTTCACGGCGGTGGGCGTCGTCATGGTCGATCTGCTGGTCGCACGGCTGGTGCTCGGCCTCGTGCAAGTATCGTTGATGGCCGGCGCTTAGAGCACTTTCAGCTCTTAGTAAATGACGCGAACCAGATAAAGCCCGCGGGCCGGTGCGTTCAGGCCCAGCGCCGACCGGTCGCGGGCGGCGAGCGCGGCGGAAACGTCATCCGCCGACCATTTCCCTTCGCCCACCAGTTTCAGGGTTCCGACCATCGAGCGCACCTGGTGATGCAGGAACGAGCGGGCTTCGGCGACGATGTGTATTTCGTCGCCCACCCGTTCGATATCGAGACGGCCGAGGGTCTTCAACGGTGAATTGGACTGGCACCGCGCGGCGCGAAAGGTGGTGAAGTCGTGACGGCCAACGAGCCGCTGCGCCGCCCCGTGCATGGCATCGGCGTCAAGCGGACGGGGGACATGCCAGGCGCGGCCTCTCTCCAGCGCCAGGGGCGCGCGCCGGTTGACGATGCGATACAGGTAATGGCGCGCCGTGGCGTCGAACCGGGCACTGAAATCATCGCTCACCCGCTCGGCCTCGACCACGGAAACCGCATGGGGCCGGACGTGAAAATTAAGGGCCTCCCGGACTTCCCGGGCTTCGGCCACCTGATCAATATCGAAATGGGCGACCTGTCCCAGGGCGTGGACGCCGGCATCGGTACGGCCCGCGGCGGTCAGGCGTACCCGCTGCTGGCAATATCCGAAAATCGCGTCCTCCAGCACCTTTTGCACCGACAGGCCGTTATCCTGCGCCTGCCAGCCCACAAAGTCAGTGCCGTCATATTCGACTATGAGCTTGAATCGCGCCATGATCACCGGCTAATCGAGCCGCGCGCCTTTGCCGATGGGGAACCCGCGCAGCATATCCTTTGTGTTCATGGCGCTTTTGCCGGCCCGTTTCACTTCCAATATGCGAATGGCGCCATCGCCGCAAGCGACTGTGAGCGCATCGTCGAGCACCTCGCCCGGTGCGCCGGCCTCCGATACCGGTTGGGCGCGCAGCACCTGAATCCGCGCGCCCTCATATTCGAAAAATGCCCCGGGAAACGGATTGAGCCCCCGAATCCGCCGATCGACTTCCGCAACCGGGCGCGACCAATCGATATGCGCCTCTTGCTTGTCGATCTTGGCGGCAACGGTGATCCCCTGATCCGGCTGGCGCGTTGGTTCCAGTCGTCCGGCCGCCAACCCGTCAAGCCCCTCGACGAGCGCCGTCGCGCCTGCAACGGCCAAGGCGTCGTGAAGGGTTCCGGCAGTTGTGTGCCCGGTAATCGCAACCCTCCTGGTGAGCAGGACCGGGCCGGAATCAAGGCCTTGTTCGATCATCATGATCGACACGCCGGTTTCGTCGTCCCCGGCCATGATCGCCCGCTGAATCGGCGCCGCGCCCCGCCACCGGGGCAAAAGCGAGGCATGAACATTGATGCAGCCCAACCTGGGCGCTTCGAGGACGGGAACCGGCAGAATAAGCCCGTAGGCCACGACCACCGCCGCGTCCAGATCAAGCGCGGCGAAGGCGGCGCGGTCGCTGTCCGCCTTCAAGCTCCCCGGCGTGCGCACGGCAAGTCCATGGGCGTCGGCAAGTGTATGGACCGGCGTTTTCCTCAGGCGTTGACCGCGTCCGGCGCGGCGCGGCGGCTGGGTATAGACGGCGGCGATTTCGTGATCCGACTTCAACAGCGCGTCAAGCGTCGGCAACGCGAAGTCAGGAGTACCCATAAAAGCGAGCTTGAGAGGGGGCATGTCTGATTTGCACCACTAGCCCGTGGCCTGAAGTTTGCGGGCCTTTTGAAGTTTACGCAGGAACATGCTTCGCTTCACCGCCGACAGGTGGTCGATGAACAGAATGCCGTCCAGATGATCCATTTCGTGCTGTATGCAAGTCGCGAGCACGCCGTCCGCCTCCAGCTCCTGTCGCGCGCCGTCATAATCGAGATAGCTGATCCTGACCGCGGCCGGTCTTTCAACTTCGGCATAAAGATCGGGTACCGATAAACAGCCTTCCTCGTACAACGCCGTTTCCTCGGCAGCCCAAAGAATTTCCGGATTGACCAGATAAAGCGGCGCCGGTTCCTTGTCGTCATCGGCGGCGATGTCCATCACGATCACCCGCTTCGCCACGCCGACCTGCACCGCGGCAAGGCCGATGCCGGGTGCGTCATACATCGTCTCCAGCATGTCGGAGATCAGCGCGCGCAGATTGTCGTCGACATTCTCGACGGGTGCGGAAATCTGTTTAAGGCGCGCATCGGGCGCGATGATAATCGGCAGCAGGGCCATGTTAATAATCTAATCAGCAATTACCGGAAGCCAAGCCTTAGGTAATACGGGGCCGCAAGGCCGTCAAGCGCCATGCCCAATGGCATCGACCGCCCGCCCGTGATAGGCTGGCCCACAATGGGGTCCTTTGAGAAGTGAAGTCGGCGGTTATGCAAACAGAGGTTATTTTCACAGTCGTTGTTATCCTGATGGGGCTTTTGGCGGCGGGCGCCTTTTTCCGACTGTCGCGCAGCCGGTCGGCCGAGAGCGGGGAATTGGCGCAGGTCGCCCAGACCACGTCGGCCCTTGGGGCGGCGCAACGGGAACTCGCCGGTCGGCTGACGCAATTGGCCGAGGAAAGCCGGGCTTCTCAGGCAGCCCTCACAAAGGCTTTGGAGGAGCGGTTCGACAAGGTCTCGCACCGACTGGGCCAAAGCCTGGAGGATTCGACCGCCAAAACCACCAGGACCCTGGGTGATCTGCAAACCCGCCTGACCGTGATTGACGAGGCCCAAAAGCGCATCGCCGAGCTATCGGGACAGGTCGTTGGCCTTCAGGATATTTTGTCGAACAAGCAGGCGCGCGGGGCGTTTGGCGAGATTCAACTCAACGATCTGGTGATCAACGCGCTTCCGCCGTCGGCCTATGAATTCCAGGCAACTCTCGCCGGCAATCGGCGGGCCGACTGCCTGATCAAACTGCCCAATCCGCCGGGCCCGATCGTGATCGACGCCAAATTTCCTCTGGAAAGTTATCACGCACTGCGCGATGCCAGTGACGAAAGCGCCCATGTCCAGGCGGCGCGATCCTTTTCCACCGATATCCTCAAGCATGTCCACGATATTGCCGAGCGCTATATCGTCCCCGGTGAAACCGCGGAATCGGCGCTGATGTTCCTGCCCTCGGAAGCGGTTTATGCGGAACTCCACGCCAATTTCCCCGATGTCGTCGAAAAATCGTTCCGCCAAAAAGTGTGGATCGTTTCACCGACCACCCTGATGGCCACCCTCAATACGGTGCGGGCGGTGCTCAAGGACGCGCGGATGCGCGAACAGGCCGGTGTGATTCAGGCCGAGGTAATGACGTTGCTCGACGATGTCGGCCGCCTCGACAAACGGATAGGCAACCTGCGCAATCATTTCCGCCAGGCCGATGAGGACATACGGCAAGTCGAAATTTCATCGGCGAAAATAACGCGCCGCGCCGAGAGGATCGAGGAGGTTCAGCTCGGCGAGGATGGGGAGCCGGATCAGTCGGAGCTGCTGGCCCCGCGCGAAAAACTTGCCGCCAAATGACGGCGGGACCAGGCCGGTGCCGGCGTCAGCAAGGCCGGCGGCTTTTGAGCGCCGCCGCCAATGTGCCGTCGTCGAGATAATCCAGTTCGCCGCCAACCGGCACGCCGTGCGCCAGTTGCGATACCGAAACCGAACAGTCGGCCAGCCGGTCCATGATGTAATGGGCCGTGGTTTGTCCGTCCACGGTGGCATTGAGCGCCAGAATGACCTCCCTGACCTCGTCCCGCGCGCTGCGTTCGATCAGCCCGGCGATATTGATATCGGAAGGGCCGATCCCGTCCAGCGCCGAAAGGGTCCCGCCCAAAACATGGTAGCGGCCGCGGAACACGGCGGCCCGCTCCAGCGCCCACAGGTCGGCCACCTCCTCGACCACGCAGATGACCGAGGGGTCGCGGCGCGAATCCCGGCAGATGGCGCACAAGGGCTCGGTATCCAGATTGCCGCATACCGAACAGGCGACCACATGGCTCGCGGCGTCCTCAAGCGCCGCCGCGAGCGGGGCCATCAGGCTGTCCTTGCGCTTGACCAGATAAAGCGCAACCCGGCGCGCCGAGCGCGGGCCCAGGCCCGGCAGCTTGGCCAGGAGGTGGATCAGGTGGTCTATTCTGCCGGTGGTCAAGAAATCAGCTTAGGTCAAAACGGGAGTTTCAGGCCCGGAGGCAGCGGCAGACCGCCGGTCATTTCACCCATTTTTTCCCCGACCATGGCCTCGATCTTCGATTTCGCGTCGGCATGGGCGGCGACGATCAGATCCTCCAGAACTTCTGTTTCGTCCCGGTCGAGCAATGACGGGTCGACCGCGAGGCGGCGCAAGTCACCCTTGCCGCTGAGCGTGACCGACACGAGGCCGCCGCCCGCGCGACCCTCGATCTCGGTCTCATCAAGTTTGGCCTGCATTTCGGCCATTTTCGACTGCATGCCCTGGGCCTGTTTGAGGAGTTCGCCGATTTTCATTCCTGTTCCTCTTTAGAACGCCGTTCGAATGGCGTCACCGTGTCATCCCGCCGCCCCGGCCTGTCCCGCACCTCGGTGATCTCGGCGCCGGGGAAATGTGCCAAAACGGCCTTAACCAGCGGCGCCTGACTGGCCTCGGCAATCAGACGGGCCCTGGCGGCGCCGCGTTGTTCCTTCAGGGTTTGCCCACCCTTGGCCGAGCTGACCGTCACCACCCAACGCTCGCCGGTCCACTGCCTCAGTCCCTGGCTGAGATTGTTGGCGATATCCGATGGTGCTTTGGGATTCAAGCTGATTTCCAGACGCCTGGGCTGAAAGCTCACCAGACGAACATTGTCGACCAAATTCGAATAGAGCACGAGCTCGTTCTTCGCCGCCGCCAGTTCCACAACCTGCTCGAAGCTGGTGGGCCGAGGCGCCACAGGCGTTTGCGGCGCCGGCGAAATTTGAGGCATCGCCGCGGTGGTCGATCCGGGGGTCGCCCCCGGCGCGGTTGAATAAGCCCCACCGGGCGTTGACGGCGTGGCCGGCGGCGCGTCAGGCGCGGATTGGCCTTCCCGCTGCTGACCCGAAAGCTTGCGGACCAGTTCGCCCGGGGTCGGCAGGTCGCTTACATAAGCCAGACGCACCAGCACCATCTCGGCCGCTGAAAGCGGGATCGGAGCCCTTCGGGTTTCGTCGATGCCCTTGAGCAGCATCTGCCAGCACCGGGCCAGCACCGCCATGCTCAGGCGGTCCGCCATTTCCCGGCCCCTGGTGAGCTGGACTTCGGACACGGATACATCGAAAGCGGCGCCCGGCGCGGCCTTGAGGCGCGTCAGCCAGTGAGTAATCTCAAGCAGATCCTGGACGATTACAGCCGGGTCGGCCCCGGTGTCGTACAGGTCCGCAAGCTGATCGAGCGCACCCGCTATATTGCCGGACATCACGGCCTCATGGAGATCGAACACCCGCATTCGATCGGCAAGACCGAGCATGGCGCTCACCTGCGCCTCGGTGACTTTGCCGGCGCCATGGGCGATCGCCTGATCGAGCAGCGACAAGCCGTCGCGCACCGATCCCTCGGCGGATCGGACAATCAGACCGAGCGCCTCCGGCTCGACCTCCGCCCGCTCCGTGGCCGCGATGCCTTGAAAATGTTCCAGCAAGGTCGCCGATGCGACCCGGCGCAAGTCAAAGCGCTGGCAGCGAGACAGAACGGTCACCGGCACCTTGCGGATCTCGGTGGTGGCGAACACGAATTTCACATGGGTTGGCGGCTCTTCGAGCGTCTTCAGCAATGCATTGAAGGCACTGCGCGACAGCATGTGCACTTCGTCAATGATATAGACCTTGTAGCGTGACGACACCGGCGCGTAGCGGGCGGCGTCGATAATCTCGCGGATGTCGTCGACGCCGGTATGACTGGCGGCGTCCATCTCCAACACATCGACGTCGCGCGACTCGGCGATGGCTCGGCAGCTTTGGCACTCACCGCAGGGGTTAATTGTCGGCTTGTCACCGTCGCCGTCGCCGGTGCAGTTCAGGGCCCGGGCGATGAGCCGCGCGGTTGTGGTCTTTCCCACTCCGCGCACCCCGGTCAGGATGAAGGCATGGGCCAGGCGATCATTGGCGATCGCATTCGACAGGGTGCGCACCATGGCCTGTTGGCCGATGAGTTCGTCGAACTTACCGGGGCGGTATTTGCGCGCCAGCACCCGATAGTCGGGCGTTGCCTCAATTGCCTTCGATCTGCTGTCGCCTGATTGCGGATTGTCGGTCATGTGTTCGTCGAACTCAACTCGCGGTCCCGGAAATTTCTGCGCCGTCCGTCTTTTGACCTTTGAGGTGGGAGACCGGAACAATAACCCAGAACGAACTCGTTACGGCTGCTTCCTTCCGGACCTGACCGGGTTGGCGAGAGATCTGTCCATCGCCGGCCTCCCGGCTGCACTATATCAGGTTTCCCAACCAAAAACGCAAGCGATGCGTGAGCCCCATTGGCAAAAACCGTGCCCGACCCGGCAATTGCTTCCCTCGGCATGATTATGGCAATCTCGGCGGGAGCATTAATACCAAGGCTCATTAAGCATGAGCCTTTTACCCGCGTTCAAGCGTCACGCGGGCTGCGCTCCCCCTTGGTCGCTAGTCCTTGACCCTATTGATTGTCTCCAATCAATATGTAAATCTCCTCAGAATTCTAGGACCAAAAACAGGTCCTCGCCACGAAGGAAACGGCCGAGGTCGGACACCAGAGCATCGCGGCCCGGAAAAGAAAATTTTGCAACCCGTTGCAAAAAAACCAGCAGACCTGCGCAGTCAGCCAGCTAACCGCAGAAAAAGCCCAAAAAAAATCCCGGTTTTGTGGATGGGCGTTCGCGCGGTTAACCCGAGCCTCCCGTGTACCGCATCGCTGGACCTTGCGAATCAATGATGCAGCGTTGGGCAACTAATGAGAGCGTAACCTGCCTGTTCTGGCATGACCGACACATGGCCGCCCTGTCGTCTTGTCCCGCCGCCCGGTCGGTCGGTCTGAGGCGTGCCAATCCGGCCGTGGTCTGGCGTGTCTGATGGGTGGATGAACCGACGGGAATATGCCTCCAGGCGACCGGCCGGGCCTCTCGACGGCTATGATGCCGCCCGTGAACATTGACCAATATAGCGAGATCGCGAATTTCCATGGCATTCCCAACATTCCGGATGACCCGGATCTGGCGATCGAAGCGGGCCGGCGTCTTTGTGAGGCATTGCTGGAGCCCCTATACAGAACCTTCGGGGGCATCGCCATCCGCCACCTGCCCTATTCGGGCCTCGAATTCTATCCAAAGCTGGCGGCGTTCAACATTACCTGGCACGAACGGCCGAAACGAAAAATCTACAGCTATGCCCAGCCCCAGAAGGGCTATCTGACCAAGCCGGGGATGGCCAACCATGGCGGGGATCATGCCGAGTACTACCCCGGTTTTCCGGGGATCTGCGGTGAAGGCCGTGCCAGCATTTCGTAAGTGCTTTTTTGCAACCGGTTTCAAAAAGTGCCCTTATGTCCCAGCGCAGCCAAGCAGCGCATCCGGTGGCTTTCGGCCTAGCGCGGCAATTGAAACGGGTTGGCGGGAAGATCAGCTTCCAGGTTGCTAAGCGGAATTCCCTCAGTTGGCCGGCTTGCGGCTGCCCGAGACCCGTTTCGGACACTCGTCCATCACGGGCGTTGTCCCGATCAAGTGCTCCAAAAAAGGGGGAATTGAAGTTTGATTGTTATCGTAATAAGTGTTTTCATTCCTGGAAATGGATTCAGTCAAATTGGCAGCACCTATTCTGTATCTGTTCACCCGCCGAACCGGATTACGTTTCAATGTACAAACAGTCAGCCTGCTGACATCGACTATATGTGAGTAAGTCCAATAATGCCAAAGAGCCATGAATCAGTAAGAATCTCGCGAAAACCGACTCACCCCGGTGAGATTCTGAAAAAAGATATTCTCCCTCAGATGGGGCTAAGGGCCAGTCAGTTAGCCCAAATCATTGGCGTGAGCCGGCAGCATTTGCACCGCCTCTTAAACGGCACGAGTTCAATCACACCGGAGACGGCAGTAAAGCTTGGCAGCCTGTTTGGCAATCACGCCAAGTTCTGGCTCAATTTGCAGGACAAATATGACATCTGGGAGGCAGAACAGAAGCTCCATGCTAAATTGACCGATATTGCCGCAGTAAGGGCCCAGATACTGGCATCCTTTAACAGTGGTTAATAGTACCGGGTAAACCAGCAGGAATGCGGCGCGTACCTAATCCCGTTGTTCAAATATTTTCCGGGTTCCAGACAGGGGCCCAGGGCGCTGGCGGTGCGGCCTCCTTGTCTCACCTCGAAGCGGAGCGCGCCGCTCTTTAGAAACGATTCGCCAGCTATGACGAGGCCAAGGCCCGGGTGAAGGGCGCAATCAGACTACGCCCAGCGCCTGAAGGTGTTACGCCAGCTCATGGCCGTTCCAGAAAACACCAACCTGGGCTACGCTACGGTGACCCGGGGACGCGTTACGCGCTCCGACGGCAAACCGCTTACTGAGCCTTTGAAGCCCGGTGACTCGATTCAGACCGGGGCAAATGGTCGGTTGGAAATATCCTTTCCCGATGGGCAACGCGTGGTCGTAGGTGGCGATTCCATCTTCGAAATGGGCCCGGAAGCAGAGCAAGATGGTGGGATCCTGGGTTTTGAGAACAAGCTGTTCCAGGCGGCGGATAAATTGCGCGGCAGCATCGATGCCGCCGAATACAAGCACATCGTGCCCGGCCTGGTTTTTCTCAAATACATCTCCGATGCCTTTGAGGCCAAACACCGAGAACTTGAGAACGACCCCGAGGGTGACCCGGAGGATCCGGAGGAATATCTCGCGGAGCGCATTTTCTGGGTGCCGCCAAGCTTCCCACCATCGGCCAGTCGCTCGACGAGGCAATGGATGCGATCGAGGGCGACAACACCCAACTTCGCGGCGTGCTCCCCAAGGAGTTCGGCCGCTCCGCCGTCAGCAACACGACACTTGGCGAGCTGATCGATCTTTTGGCGACGGTCGACCTGCAAAAAAACGGCAATGGCCAAGACATCCTGGGCCGCGTCTATGAGTATTTTCTAACACAGTTCGCGAGCGCGGAAGGCAGGCGTGGCGGCGAATTCTATACCCCGGTTCACGTAGTCCAGCTTCTTGTCGAAATGCTGGAGCCATACAAGGGCCGGGTCTACGACCCTTGCTGTGGCTCCGGCGGGATGTTCGTGCAGTCGGAAAAATTCGTCCAGGCCCATGGCGGACGCATGGGCGACATCGCGATCTATGGCCAAGAAATGAACCGCACGACCTGGCGGCTCGCCAAAATGAACATGGCGGTCCACGGCATCGATGCGCCATTCGCTGGAACGGCCAGGGAAGCTTCCATCACGACGCGTTCCCGGATCTCAAGGCCGACTTCATCCTCGCCAATCCACCGTTCAATGTCTCCGATTGGGGCGGTGATCGGCTGAGAGACGATGCCCGCTGGCGGCACGGCACCCCGCCCAAGGGCAATGCAAACTTTGCCTGGATACAGCATATGATCCATTACCTCTCGCCCACTGGCACGGCCGGCGTGGTGATGGCGAATGGCTCCATGTCCTCGAACACATCCGGCGAGGGCGACATCCGGCGCAATCTCATTGAGGCGGATCTCGTGGACTGCATGGTGGCGTTCCCGGTAGCCGCTAAACCACAGTCGGGCGATGCGTTCCATTTCCAACGGCGAGGGGACCGGAGACTGCTCCGCCCGTCTCGCTGTAGCCCGTTTCAACTCCAATAGCCGGGTCTCGTGTTTTGCATAGTGTTGCCGAGCCAACGATTCGGCTACCTGCCGGTCCCGGGTCTTCAGACTGAATTTGACCTCACGCTTGCCTTTGAATGATTCTCTAAAACGCGGCCTGACTTGGACGCGAAACCAATAGGTTTGGCCGCGTAGATACAGTCCCGGATGGTGGTCAATTTTCTTCATCACGAGTACCAATGTGAGTGCCAATTGGCACTCGCAAGACTCGCGATATGCAAGACTTTAAGAGAAATCAGGCGGTTATGGATGGGATGGTGGAGCCGAGGGGAATCGAACCCCTGACCTCAGCGTTGCGAACGCTGCGCTCTCCCAACTGAGCTACGGCCCCGGATGCGATCGGTTGTTCCGACGCGGCGCTAATCTGGTTGCCGCGCCGCTTTCTGTCAAGTCCGTTAAATATGAAAATCGCAGGTGCTTGCGGTTTGACTCGTTTTCGCCGGAAATCATCAATGGAACCGATCCACGCGCCGGATGGTGCTTTGCCAGCTTGCGCATTTGGCGGGTAGATATTACATCTTTGGCAGCCAAAACAATTACGGTTGCCGTCATGAGCATTGCTTTCATCAATCTGATCAACAACGTTGTCGGCTTCTACATCACCCTGGTTTTCATTTCGGTGATCATGAGCTGGCTGGTGTCGTTCAATGTGGTCAACGGCCATAACCGGTTCGTTTATCTGGTTATGGATTTTCTGTATCGGGTCACCGAGCCGGCACTCAGACCGATTCGCCGAATTCTCCCGAATCTCGGTGGCCTCGACATTTCGCCGATCATTCTGATTTTTATTTTGTGGTTCATTCGCGACCTGCTCACCTATGGCATTGCACGCTAGCCAGCATTCTAGGCCGGCGGTCCTGGCCTCTGATGGTGTGCGGATATCGGTCCGGCTGGCGCCGAAATCCTCTCGTAACGTCATCGACCGGATCGAGACGGATGCCGCCGGCGATGCTTTTTTCAAAGTAAAAGTGACGGCGGCGCCCGAGAACGGGAAGGCCAACAAGGCGCTCATAAAGCTGCTCGCCAAGACGTGGAAACTCGCGCCGTCGGCGATAACGCTTGTCTCCGGCGCTAAAGATCGCAATAAGGTTCTGCTATTGCCCGGTGACGGACCGGCGCTGCTGGCGCGGATTGAGGCGTGGGCTCTTCAGGGCCTCAACAGTTAATTAAGAGATTCGGACAAGTATCGACGTTCAGTCAGTAGAATTGAGGGGATTTTCGGTGAGCGAAGCCAAACGAATTGACGGCAAGGCATTTGCCGCGAATCTGCGTGATAAAATCGGCCGCCAGGTCGCGGTGCTCAAGGATGATCACGGGCTTACGCCGGGGCTGGCGGTGGTTCTGGTGGGCGAGGATCCGGCAAGTCAGGTTTACGTTCGCAACAAGGGCAAGTCGACCGTTGAGGCCGGCATGAATTCTTTCGAGTTCCGCATGCCCGCGACCGCGAGCGAGGCTGAAGTGCTGGCCAAGGTTCACGAACTCAATGCCGATGAAAAAGTGCACGGCATCCTGGTTCAGCTCCCGTTGCCCAAACAGATCGACGAAAAGGCGGTGCTCGACGCCATCGACCCGGCCAAGGACGTCGACGGCTTCCATATCATCAATGCCGGGCTGCTGGCCGTGGGCGCCGTCGGCATGGTGGCGTGCACGCCGGTGGGCTGTGTGATGCTGATCAAGGAAGTCGTCGGTGATTTGACCGGCAAGCGGGCGCTGATTTTGGGCCGCTCCAACATCGTCGGCAAGCCGGTCGCCCAACTGCTGTTGCGTGAGAACTGCACCGTCACCATCGCCCATTCGCGCACTGTCGATCTGCCCGCGGAATGTCGGCGCGCCGATATCCTGGTGGCCGCGGTCGGCCGCCCGCGGATGGTCAAGGGTGACTGGATCAAGCCGGGCGCCGTGGTGATCGATGTCGGCATCAATCGAATTTCGGCGCCGGAACGGGGCGATGGCAAAACCCGCCTGGTCGGCGATGTCGATTATGACGAGGCCGTCAAGGTCGCCGGCTCGATCACGCCGGTACCCGGTGGCGTGGGGCCGATGACCATCGCGTGCCTGCTGAAGAATACCGTGACCGCGGCTTGCCGCCAGGCAGGCATTGAGGCGCCGGAAGTCTAACCCCCCTTAAACCAGCGGATCACCATGCGGGCGTTCCGGGTCGCCGGCGGCGTGATGCTGCTGCTTTTGGCGCTGGATATGGTCTTTGAGCGGCGCAGCGCCCGGCGCGAACGGCGCACCGAGGCGGTGCTGGAAGTCCTTGAGCCGGACGGCATTTCTGTTTTTCCCATGGCCATTCCGATGCTCGCCGGGCCGGGCGCCTTCACCTCGGTGGTGCTGTTGATGGGCGAGCAGGCCGGCAAGACCTTTTCCGACGTGGTCACGCGGACGCTGGGGATCCTGCTGGCGGCGCTCGCCGTCCAGTTCATCTTCGACGGCGCGCGTCAGGCATTCATGGGCTGAGCGTTCCTAAAGCTGGCCCTGAACGACGTAGCGAAGCAGGCGCACCACCTGTTCCGGCGTCTCGGCGACCGCCAGGGCGGCGGCGTCGATTTCCTTGAGCGCATGGGTCAATTCCGGGTCGTGGAGCGTGATGAGCGGGGTACCGACGGCGGCGGCGTAACCGGCGTCGAAGGCGGCGTTCCACTGGCGGTATTTATTGCCGAAGCGCACCACCACAATGTCCGCCTGTTCGAGCAGGGTGCGGGTGCGAATGGCATTGACCTTGGCGCCCTTGTGATCCTTCCAGAACGGCTCGCTCTCGGCCCCGAGAATATCGACGCCGCACTCGTCGGAGGTGGTGTGATCGGTGACCGGCGCGGTCAACGCGACCGGCAGTCCGGCGGCCGCGATACCCTGTTCGATTTGTTCGCGCCAGTCGGTATGGATTTCTCCCGACAGATA